>JAGLEW010000066.1 GCA_023144875.1 Methylococcales bacterium | reverse complement strand
ACGGGTTAACTCCAAATTTCCTTCTTGCTCGGTCACCGCAATTAAAGATAAATCCGTGGTACCACCCCCGACATCAATGACCAAAATAATATCACCAATGGAGACATGGTTTCGCCAATCGCCTTCGCTGTTTTCAATCCAACTATACAAAGCCGATTGCGGTTCTTCCAATAAAATCGCTTGATTTAAACCTATTTTACGCGCTGCTTCAACGGTTAATTCACGCGCTGAAGGGTCAAAAGAGGCGGGAACGGTAATGGTAAGATTTTGTTGTGACAACGGTGAATGCGGGTAGTGTGCTTTCCATGCCTGTTCAATGTGTTCTAAATAGGCAACGGTTGCTTGAAAAGGTGAAATTCGTTCAATTTCATCAGGCGATTCCGCAGGTAAAATTGGTTTTTTACAATCAATTCCTGCATGACAAAGCCAACTTTTTGCGCTAGATACTAATCGAATCGGCGTTTTAGCCCCCATAGTTCGTGCAATTTCGCCGACTAAGTTGTCAGGATTTTTTGACCACGGTAATGCTTTATCACCCTCATTCATTTCAGCTTCATGGGCTAAATATAGAAAGGATGGTAATTGAGATTTATCTTCAACGGTTCCAGCCGAGGTTAATTGTGGAATCGCCATCACCTGCTGTTCCAGATGATCATCATCGGTTGCGTTTAAATCGACATAGGATAAAACACAATGGGTCGTCCCTAAATCAATGCCGACTGAAAAGTGCGCAGCGCCATCATCGGGTTTAACCTCTGTTTTTATCTTGGTCTCCGTCTTTGGTACTTCTTCCTTTTTCATTTCTTTTTCCGTTTTACTTTTAATAGGTTTCTTTACCGCTTTCTTAGGAGGTGTTTTTTCTACCACTGGTTCTGTCTTTTTTGTAATAGATTCCATTTTTTCTTCAACGGTCTCTTCTTTTTTGGCATTGCCAAACAAACCCTTCATTTTCATAGCTCTACCTCAGCAGCGGCAAGGACATTAACATTATAACTTTCGGTTAATTTTGGTAAATTGGCTTTAGATACTTGCCAGCCTCGATGAATTAATTCCCCTGAAAATGGCGCATTCCCGACCACATTACCTGTTAAACGTACTTTAGTGGCATCAAAACCTTTTTGTAAGGTTAATTTTGTCCCTTCAGTTTCTGCTCGAATCGGGCTTAACTTAAAATGTGATTCCATGACTTTATTACAACCTTCATGTACCACGCGCGCCGCTACACCCACATCGGCATCACTATAAGCGGCTAATTCTTCGTTAATAAAATCAATAAAACGCGCTTCTTTTTGAAATAAACCTAAAAGTTGTAACGCCGCGTCACTGGACACTTCTTTCAAAACAACAGGCTCTGGTGTAGGCGCTTCAACTATTTTTTCCACCTCGACTATTTTTTCAACTTCAATAATTCGTTCAACGGGAATTTCTTTTACAATCACTTCAGGCATACCAGGTACTGACATTTGTTTTTTAGAACGGCTTAACGAGAAAGCCCAGAAAAAAAGTACCATAATGAGTAATAGTGCCAATAGAGCGACCGTTCCTAAAAGACACACATGCCATAGATCAAATGTAGTCGGTTTTAGCGCCAAATCAATGGCATAATTGGTAGGATTCATAACTATTTTCCTGCTTTTTTAGAGGCTTCTCTAAACATCAATTCTTGTAATAATTTACGAGTAATTTGGATACGCATTTTTTTCAAGTGTCGATCGGCAATAACGCTTGGGACTTTAACTTTTAAGTACACATCCCGCATTTTGCTTAAAACAGGCTCGCATTTTTTAATAATATTACCTGTTGCTTTACGGCTTTCTTGTTTGGCATAAGG
Source organism: Methylococcales bacterium (assembly GCA_023144875.1). Taxonomy (GTDB): domain Bacteria; phylum Pseudomonadota; class Gammaproteobacteria; order Methylococcales; family Methylomonadaceae; genus WTBX01. The sequence continues at coordinate 14,864 of JAGLEW010000066.1, read as the reverse complement.
CGGTTTTTTCATTTCTTGAATTACGCATTTTTTATATGTTAACTGTGATGATTGAATTTTTTTCATCACTTCAGGGGTTAACGAAGTGGCATTCCAGACACTTTTAGATTCGGTAGCGGTTGTAAAACCTGAGTATATTAATAGTGATAATAGGATTATTTTTTTATTTAACATGATGATTTATTCTCACTCGCCTTTTGGCGTTACAAATTTCTCGAAAGGGGGCAATTGATGGTTTTTAGATTGATTACAAACCATATTGTCCCCCTTTTCCGTTGATGCCTGACATTGGGTTTAGTCTACGTCATAATGGTAGCTTAGGTAATAACGGTCGCTTCAGTACGGCCTGTGCGTTGTTTAATTTCACAGAACTGCTCCGCCAAGTCTATCAAATCAGCTAAGGCTTGTTGTGGTTCTTGTTGATGAGCGTTCGAGTCTTTCGAAAATTTTTCTAAATAAATTCGTAAGGTTGCCCCGACAGTGCCTGTGCCTGAGAGACGGAAGACAATGCGAGAACCATTTTCAAAGCCAATACGTATGCCTTGTTGTTCGCTAATACTTTGATCAACGGGGTCTTTATAGCTAAATTCATCCGCATAGCTGACGACATAATCCCCAAAGATTTTATCGGATAATGTGGGTAATAATTCACGAAGATGATCAAAAATTTTATTGGCAATTTCACTATCAACCGCTTCATAATCATGACGGCTGTATATATCACGCCCAAATTCTTTCCAATGTTCATGTACAATTTCCATGACGGATTGTTTTCTTTTAGCAATTAAATTCAGCCAAAATAAGACCGCCCATAAGCCATCTTTTTCACGCACATGATTGGAACTTGAACCAAAACTTTCTTCACCACACAGGGTAATTTTATCGGAATCTAATAAATTACCAAAAAACTTCCAGCCTGTCGGGGTTTCAAAACAAGGTAAATTATACGCTTTCGCAACGCGATCAACCGCTTGACTGGTCGGCATTGAACGTGCGACACCGCTAATACCATCCGCGTAAGCAGGAATATGTTGTGCATTTGCCGCCATAATTGCCAAACTATCACTTGGGGTGACAAAAATATTATCCCCCAAAATCATATTCCGATCACCATCCCCGTCAGATGCCGCCGCAAACACAGGCGCTCCATCGTTAAACATTAGTGTGGCTAATTCTTTGGCATGAACCAAGTTAGGATCAGGATGCCCACCACCAAAATCTTCCAGTGGAATACCGTTAATTACACTGCCTTCGGATGCACCTAACATTTGTTCAAAAATGCGTTTTGCATAAGGCCCTGTAATGGCGTGCATAGCGTCAAAACACAATGTGATTGTGCCTGAATTTATAGCGTGTTTAATTAACTCAAAATCAAACAAATTTGTCATTAATTGTGCGTAATCCGTGACTGAATCAACGATTCTAATGTTAACATCTTCAATTTTAAATTGAGCTTGGGTGTCTAAATCAATGGTCTCTATCTCCGCTAATTTATAGTTGGTAATTTCCAAACTGCGGTTGAAAATAGCATCCGTGAGCTTTTCAGGGGCAGGGCCGCCATTGTCAATATTGTATTTAATGCCAAAATCTTCGGTTTCGCCGCCTGGGTTATGGCTGGCTGATAACACCAATCCACCATAGGCTTTATTTAAGCGAATTAAATGTGACACCGCGGGGGTTGATAATAAGCCGCCTTGCCCAATAATCAACTCTTTAAAGCCATTGGCAATGGCAATTTTTATAATAATTTGTAGGGCATCACGGTTGTAATAGCGCCCGTCGCCACCAAGGACTAAACTCTTTCCGTGACAATTGTCCAAGCTATCAAAAACGGACTGCACAAAATTGGCCAAATAATGTGGTTTTTTAAAAATAGCCACTTTTTTTCTTAGGCCTGATGTCCCTGGTTTTTGATCATTATAAGGAGTACTGGTAATGGTTTTTATATTCATAGATAATGCCTAGATGTCCGCGGTAATGAAAGCGTATAAATTACACTAATTTTTTAATTAATCAATAGACTGTATGATGCCAAAAATATATTTTCCGTTCAATTTTTTTATCTTTCTTTGTTTTAGCCTTACTTTACTCCTACTCACTGCTTGTGATATGAAGGAACCTGCAAAAAAATTAGTGGTGAAACCACTTTCAACGAGCACCGTTGTTATCAAATCAAATATTGCTCGAAAAAAAATAAGCGAACAGCCGTTTAATAGCTCCTATACTTGGTTATTGGTCGATACGAAAAAACACCAATTAGAGGTCAAAGAAGGTGAACGCACCGTTGCAACCTATCAAAAAGTTTCGATTGGTCGCCGAGGGGCGGGCTTTAAAAATAGACGCGGTGATAAAATAACCCCGTTAGGCACTTATAAAATAGGGTGGGTCAACCGACAAAGCCGTTTTAAAACCTTTTATGGCTTTACTTATCCTTCGATTGAGAATGCGGAAGAAGCCTTAAAACGAGCTTTAATTTCAGAAAAAACCTATGATTCCATTGTGAGGGCGCATGTAAATAATCGTACGCCCCCCCAAAATACCTCATTAGGAGGCCGTATAGGTTTGCATGGTGTGGGTCGTGGTGATGCCGAAATTCATGGCCTTTGGGATTGGACCAATGGTTGTGTTGCGGTTACTAATGCTCAAATTGATGACCTTGGTTATTGGATTACCGTGGGAATGACGGTAAAAGTAAAATAAAACTGGAATTTAGCTCAAAAAAAAGGCAAAATTAACTTTTAAATATATACTATTTAATCATTACATAAACTTAAGGTATGAAACAATGAAATTATTAAAAATCTCGACGGTACTTTTGACGGCAGGCTTAGCTGTTGGCTGTGCAACAAATTCTGATATTGAAAATCTTCAAAGCCAAGTAAATACGTTGAAGACAGATGTGTCTGCTGCAAAAACTGCTGCAAATTCGGCTAATACAGCGGCGACAGACGCATCAGCAAAAGCATCGGCTGCAGAAGCGGCGGCAAACAGCGCGGCAAATTCAGCGGATCAAATGAATACTAAACTTGACCGTTTATTAAGTAAATTTATGAAAAAATAAATTATTTTTTTAAAATAATAATTTATAAAGCCTGATATTTTATCGGGCTTTTTTTGTGCCTGTGATTTAATCTTTATTTTAATTAAAAAAACCGCTCATATTTTCATTGCTGAGTGTGTGTAAATCGCATAGAATCTACTATTAGAACAGATTAATATATGCCTTTGTTCTAATATCCCATCTATTTTAGCGAACAATAATAATTAGGAATAAAAAAATGAGTCAAGTACAAAAAATAATGATTGCCGTTCTCGGTTGCTTTGCCGCTGGATTTCTATTAGTTGGCACAAGTAAAGAGAAAACCAGCGAAGAACTCAAATCGGAAGCAATGGTAAGAACCGTTTCTAATATGAGTCGCATGGCGAGTAAGAAATGTCCTGTCGCTATTAAAGAAGCCACTACATCCCAAGTTTATTTTGCAGATGAAACCGATACAGATAAAGAAACCTATGTTACGTTAAAATGGGTAGGCAAAGATCAGGATAAATTTAAACTGGCAACCTGTACCTTGCATGTTACTTTAGGTGGCATTTCTAAATTAGTAATTGACGATAAAATTATCATTGATAAAGACGTTTAATTCGCGGTAATTTTATGTTTGAAAGAGCGTTTTTAAAAGCGCTCTTGTTCAACTTAAATCAAGCCATGTTCCGCAAAAGAATAGGGACACTTATCACCGATAATGAAATGATCCAGCACTTGAATATCAAATAGAGCGAAGGCTTGTTGTAATTTTTCAGTGATTCTTTGGTCGGCTTCACTGGGAAGATTGACACCAGAAGGGTGATTATGCGCCAAAATAACGGCGGCCGCATTACAGGCTAAGGCTTGTTTAACGACTTCTCGGGGATAAATACTTGAGGCATTAATTGAACCTCTAAATAATTCTTGTAATCGAATCATTCGATGCTGGCTATCTAAAAAAAGACAAGCAAATACCTCATAATCATAACTGCGTAATTGAGCGCTTAAATAGGCTCGTGTCGCCTCAGAACATTGTAAAACATCCCCTCGATTAATAATTTCAACAAAATGACGCTTCGCCATTTCTAAAACCGCCTGCAATTGAGCGTATTTTGCCTTTCCAAGTCCATGACTTTGACAAAAATGTATTTGATCTGCGCCTAATAGAGCTTGTAAAGAGCCAAATTCTTGCAATAAATCGTGGGCTAAATCAACCGCACTTTTTCCTTTGACCCCTGTTCTTAAAAAAATAGCTAACAGTTCGGCATCCGTTAAAGCCTTCGCTCCGCGTTGTAATAGTTTTTCTCGTGGACGTTCCGCTTCTGCCCAATCGGTGATTGCCATTATCCATTTCGCCAAAATAAAAAGGTTTTTAAATCGTAGACGGTTTTTTTAATCCTTGCCATAATAGCGACTCCTTTTGTGATTGTTTTGAGAATTTTTATTAAAAAACATATTTTACTGGCGGTTTGTGGAGGAATTGCGGCGTATAAATCGGCAGAATTAGTTCGATGTCTCATCAAAAAAAACTGTGACGTTCGTGTTATTATGACCGCTTCTGCGGGTAAATTCATCACTCCATTAACCTTTCAGGCGTTATCGAGGCATCCTGTACAAACACAATTACTCGATACTGAACAAGAAAATGCGATGGGGCATATTAATCTTGCGCGTTGGGCCGATAAAATTATTATCGCCCCTGCTTCTGCCAATATAATCGCAAAATTAGCCCATGGGCTTGCGGATGATTTGGTTAGTACGCTTTGTCTTGCCGCTGAATGCCCCGTTTATATTGCGCCAGCAATGAATCAAGCCATGTGGCATAAATCTATTACCCAAAATAATATTAAGACTTTACAGCAAAACGGCTTTGAACTCATTGCGCCGAGTGAAGGAATATTAGCCTGCGGTGAATTTGGTGTGGGACGTATGTCGGAGCCTAGTATAATTTATCAGTCCTTGATAAACTCTTCGCCTGCTTCTGATCTTTATTTAAAAGGGGTACACTTATTAATTAGTGCAGGACCTACTCGTGAAGCCCTTGACCCTGTACGCTATATGACGAATCGTAGTTCAGGAAAAATGGGCTATGCTTTAGCACAAGCGGGGATTGATGCAGGGGCAAAAGTGACGTTAATTAGTGGGCCTGTTGCCTTATCCGCACCGATGGGCGTTCAGTTAATAATGGTTGAAACCGCCGAAGAAATGTTTCAAGCAGTTGTTTTAGCGGCTAAAAATCATCAAATTTATATTGGTGCTGCCGCCGTTGCCGACTATACTTTCGCTGTACAGCCACAAAAAATAAAAAAACAGCAATCAAGTTTACAGTTAACCTTACATAAAACAAAGGATATTTTAGCCAGTGTGGCTTTATTACCTCAGCGTCCTTTTGTGGTAGGATTTGCCGCTGAAACCCATGAGTTAGTACGCTATGCTCAAGAAAAGTTAATTAATAAAAAACTAGATATGATTGCTGCGAATTGGGTAGGGAAAGCCGAAGGTGGTTTTGACGATAGGCAAAATGCGTTGCATGTTTTTTGGGAAAAGGGTTCATCGCAATTACCAATGATGGACAAAAAAGACTTAGCGGTACAATTAATCACCTTAATTTTTGAACGCTATCAAAAAAAATACGCTTTGAAAGGCTAAATATATTTATTTTTTCAAAGACTTGGTAAAAATTATAACGTGGTGTGGTTTATCCCTGAAGCTAGATGATAATGGTATCATCCTTGACAACGATAAACACATCAAAAAAGAATTCAATATTTAATCAGTATTTAATCGAAAAAATAACTGTTTAAATAACTAGAAAATTTTATTTGGGTATTTTAGCCTAAAACCTATAGCTGAAGTCTTAAAGGATAGAAAAATATTATGATTACCATTTATAACCAAGACCCGATTCGCCAACAAGCGTTGACCAATTTTTTAAAACTGTGTCATGTTAAAATATATCCCTCGAAAACAACTCTTATTCATGCGGGTGATATCAACGAAACCCTTTACTACATTATTAAAGGCTCGGTATTAGTCGATGCTGAAGATGATGATGGTAAAGAATTAATTTTAGCCTATTTGAATAAGGGCGATTTTATTGGCGAAATGGGGGTCTTTAATGGCGCTGACCCACGATTAGTCAATGTTAAAACCCGATGTGAATGTACGGTCGCAGAAATTACCCATGAACGTATTCGTCACGTTCTAAAAAAAGAACTGCCTCAATACGCCGCCGATATTTTATTTATGATTGGCGAACAAATGGCTGAGCGTCTTTATATGACCAGTCGTAATTTTCGGGATTTAGCTTTTATGGATACCAAAGGTCGTATCGCACGTACCTTGCTGGATTTATGCAAAGAACCTGATGCCATCACGCACCCTGATGGGATGCAATTACATATTAGTCGTCAAGAAATCAGTCATATTGTCGGGTGTTCACGCGAAGTGGTTGGTCGTGTATTAAAAGAACTTGAAGCTAAAAATCTCATTACAGCGCACGGTAAAACCATCGTTGTATTTGGGACGCGCTAATAAACCTTTTTATACTTATACGATGAGAATTTTTCCATGTGGCTAAAGGCGTTACATTTAATTTTTATGGTCACATGGTTTGCGGGTATTTTTTATTTGCCGCGCTTGTTTGTTTATCATGCGATGAGTGAGGATGAAACCAGTTGTGCGCGTTTCAAAATCATGGAACGAAAATTATTCTATGGCATTATGACCCCTGGCATGATCTTAACCCTTATTTTTGGGTTTTGGATGCTGTTTGATTATGCATGGGTTTTATATGCTTCTATGGGATGGTTGCACGCAAAATTAACCGTCTTAGTCGCCTTACTTATTTACCATTATTATTGCTATCGGTGGTTGCAAGATTTTAAACACAACCAAAATCACCGTTCGCATGTTTTTTATCGTTGGATGAATGAAATTCCTGTGTTGTTTTTAGTGTTGATTATTATTTTAGCGGTCGTTAAACCTTTTTAAATGATTATTATTTTATCGCCTTCAAAATCACAAGACTTTTCAATCAATGATAATACTCAATTTAGTCTACCCCGACAATTAGATCAAAGTGCTGAACTTATACAGCTATTAGCGCCGTATTCGCCTGAAGCCTTGGGAAAATTAATGAAAATTAGTGAGAAATTAAGTTTTCTCAATTGGCAGCGCTTTCAAGCGTTTAACCGCCCCTTTTCTTTGGATAATGCCAAGCAAGCGTTGTTATCATTTACGGGGGATGTTTATAAAAATATTCAGGTTTCAGAATATAGTGTCGATTCGCTTGCCTTTGCGCAACAACATGTGCGTATTTTATCAGGGCTTTACGGCGTTTTACGACCACTGGACTTAATTCAACCTTATCGGTTGGAAATGGGTACGCGCCTTCAAAATCCAAAGGGAAAAAATTTATATAGTTTTTGGGGGACTCAAATCAGTGCGTTACTCAATCAAGATTTAAAAAATCAGACCCCCTTATTGATTAATCTTGCGTCCAATGAATATTTTAAAGCCATTAAACCCACCTTTTTACAGGCAAAAATTTTAACACTGTCTTTTAAAGAATACCGATCAGGTGCTTATAAAATTATTGCCATTCATGCCAAGCAGGCGCGTGGATTAATGGCTAATTTCATTATTAAAAATCGTATTAATGAGGCACAAAAATTAAAAGAATTTACGCTTGAAAATTATCGTTTTAACCCTGATCTTTCAACGGATAATGAATGGGTTTTTAGTCGTTAATTTTTCGATATAATATACCCCACTTATATAATTTCCCGTCTCAATATTATCGCTTGTGAAAGAAAAATTAGAAACCCTTGTTCAAACTCGAATTCCTACTCAATATGGCGAGTTTAGTCTGCATTATTACAATAATCCTTTAGACCATAAAGAACATCTCGCTTTTGTTAAAGGTGATGTTGCGAATCAAGAAAATATCCTTGTTCGTATTCATTCTGAATGTTTTACGGGCGATGTATTAGGCTCGCGCCGTTGTGATTGTGGCGCGCAATTAGACATGGCACTAAAAATTATTGCGCAAGCAGGGCAGGGGGTTTTGTTGTATTTACGTCAAGAAGGCCGAGGGATTGGCTTGTTAAAAAAATTACAAGCTTATAATTTACAAGATGAAGGGCTTGACACGGTTGATGCTAATTTACAGCTTGGACATTTAGCGGATGAGAGAGATTATGAGATCGCCGCGCTTATGCTAGACACCTTAGCGGTCAAATCCATTGACCTTATGACGAATAATCCTGAAAAAATTGAAGCCTTAACTCGTTTAGGTATTCAGGTTCAGCAACGTATTCCTGTTGAAACCCCTATACACACTGATAATAAGGACTATTTAAAAACTAAGGTTGAAAAAATGCGCCATCTTATGGAAATAAAAATTTCTAAGTAATTTTTTCAAGGTTTTTTAAGCATGACTTTAAATGTTCAGCCGTCGCTTCAACGTCTTCCCCTAAATAAGCGGTATGTTCATGGTTTGAAGGTAATTCCATCAAGGTAACAGACCCTGTTGCCAATGCATCCCAGCCTCTTGATGGTGGATTATTGCGTAATTTTTTGGTGACTAATAACGTTAAGTCACCGACATGTTTAGGTGGTTGATGATTTAAAATACGGTTTTGATGTATTTCTTTTAGCCGTTCTATGGTCTCTTCCAAAGATATTTTTGTCTTTAAATGAATAGATTCTGGCCATAATAAGCGTTTTAAGCGCTCCATTTTATGGATAAAATATAATAACCATTCACTGATTGAAAGCTCTCTAAATTGTGCCCATTGATTTTTAAGCTTCGGTAAAATAATATTCATCATTAAGGAGCTAAAACTCGAATGTCCCTGATATAAAGGCGGTTCAATTAAAAATAAACGTTCAATTGTTTCGCCCTGTTGATTTAATTGCTGAGTCACTTCGAGCATGACACGTCCCCCTAAACATTCCCCGACTAATAAATAAGGACCATGAGGTTGGATTTTTTGCATAGCACGAATAAAATCAGTTGCCATTGCCTCAACACTTTCATACGGAGGCTGTTTCCCATCCCATCCACGCGCGCGTAAGCCATAAATAGGTCGATCTTTGCCTAATAGATGCACTAATTTGACTAAGTTCATTAACTCGCCTTCTGCCGCCGCCCCACCTGGAATAATAAATATGGGACTTTTTTTACCACTGAGCTGGAAAGGAACGATCGGCGACCAAGGCTTATTTTTTTCAGTCATGGTTTGCTCATAATCATCAATATATCGGGCTAATGAAGCAATGGTGGGATTTTCAAATAAACGTACCAAAGGTAATTTTATGTGGAAGATTTTTTGTAATTGTGCAATTAATTGTGCTGCAATTAACGAATGCCCACCCATGGCAAAAAAATCGTCATCACTGTTAATACTACTTACATGGGTTGATTCATTTTCTGAATCAAGCCCTAATAAATCAATCCAAATTTGAGCGAGGATTTCTTCTGTCACCGTTGTAGGTGGGTTTTGTGCGGTTTTTGAATCTAAAGAAGATTCAATCGTCTCAGGTGTGGGCAATGCTTTTTTATCGACTTTACCATTAGGTGTAATCGGTAATACGTCTAAAAAAAGAATTTGCGCAGGTAACATATAATCAGGCAATGTCTTTTTTAGCCACTGTCGTAACGCACTAACCTCAGGTTTATTCGTATTATCGACGGTGATATAAGCCAATAAACGTTTATCATGTTCTGTTTCATGCAATAAAACGACGGCTTCTTTGACGGAAGAATAAAGACATAAACGCTGTTCTATTTCTCCAAGTTCAATCCGAAATCCACGGAGTTTGACTTGATTATCAATACGCCCCAGATAATCCAATTGCCCCTGTGCTGACCATTGCGCTAAATCCCCTGTGCGATAAACTCGGGTCATTTTTCCTAAAATATCCACGTCCATAAATTTTTCAGTGGTTAGTTCAGGGCGATTTAAATAGCCTCGCGCAAGTCCTGCTCCACTAATACAGAGTTCGCCGGCTATTTCAGGGGGTAATAGCCGTTGTCTCGCATCTAAAACATAGATTCCAGTATTTAAGATGGGTTGACCAATATAAATTTTTTGGTTTTTATTGGGCTGAAATTGAAAAACACTGGCAACCACCGTCGCTTCGGTAGGGCCATAAGTATTAAGTAAGATGGGGTAACTGCCAAAATGATCCAACCAAACACGAATACTATGTGCTGAAACCGCCTCACCACCAATAATGACTAATCGAACGGATTCAGGCCACGTATATTTAATGATTTCCGTATCGGTTAATAAATTTTGCCAATAAGTTGTGGGTAAATCTAACACCGTTATTTGCTGTTGTCGGCATTGTGCTAAAAAATTCTCACTGGAGCTAATCATTTCATCAGTTCGCAAGACTAAGGTTGCACCTTGTAATAAAGTGGTATAAATTTCTTCGATGGCGGCATCAAAACTGACCGATGCAAACTGCAATATGCGGTCTTTGTCGTTTATTTGATAACGTTCAATGGATGATAATACAAAATTACTGAGTGCCAAATGCTCAATCATGACACCTTTTGGCTTACCTGTAGAGCCTGATGTATAAATAACATAGGCTAAATCAGAGCTTTTAAGAGCGCTATTTATATTTTCCGTTGGCGCATCACAATAAACATTACTGTCTAAACAAATAACTTCACATGTGGGTTCATCGACGGATAGTTGGGCTTGCAAATGTGTTTGGGTTAATAAAACGGGTGCTTTACTATCGGCAAACATATGGGCAATACGATCACTCGGATAATTAGGGTCAATCGGAACATACGCAGCTCCAATTTTTAAAATAGCTAATAAGCCAATAATCATTTTTGGAGAGCGTTCAACCGCAATCGCGATTAAGGCATTGCCTTGAATTAAAACATCATTATCCGACGTTTTTAACGCTTTTAAGTAATGTGCTAATTGATTGGCTTGTTGGTTTAATTGCTGATAGCTTAAGGATTGATTTTCAAAGGTAATTGCCGTTTTATGAGGGGTTTTTTTCGCTTGCCGTTCAAACAAAGGCACGACATGATTCGCGTCCGCATAATCCTTCTCGGTTTGATTCCACGCGTGCAGTTGTGCGGTTTCAGTCTTAGTCGTAAGGGCTAGTTGGCTAATGTCTCGATGACTTTCATCTAAAACTGTTTCAAATAATGCAAACAAACGCGCTTGTAAAATGGTTATATCTTCTGCGTTGAAATAACGTAAGTTATAGACAAAATCAAATTTTACATCATCATCTTGATGAAAATCTTGCACATAGATTGAGAGCGGACTTTGCTCCCAAATATTCGGTAATAGGGTGGTTTCAGAATCAATACCATCAAAGACAGCGTTTGAATCAAAACGTAAATAGGACACACTTATATCAAAAAGTGAGGCATTATGATTACCTCGACTGACAACCTGACTAATTTCACTGCTTGGAAACGGTTGGTGAGCAAAATCTTCTTTCAGTGAATGGTCTATTTTTTGAAGTAAGGCATTAAAACTTAGTGTTTGTCCAAATTGAAACCATGCAGGATTGATGAGTGTAAAAAGCCCCGCTGTTTTTTTAAAATCGGCTTGCGAGCGATTTAATGTAGGTACTCCTATGGTAAAATCATCGCGTTGTTGAGTTCGTGCAAAATATGTATAAAAATTAGCTAATAAAACTCGAAAAAAGGTGGTTTTATGTTGTTTTCCGAGTTGATGTAACTGTTGATATAATGCGCGTGGCATCGTGAAACGCGTGAGTTGACTGCCAATAAAATCATCATTTGACGTTAAATAATAGCGAGGCATAAATAAAGGCTTAGGTGCACTCGCATATTTTCTTAACCAATAATCACGCTGAGTTGCTAACGACTGTGAATGATCGGTTTCAATAAAATTATTATAAGAATAACTTGTTAAATCAGGCGTTTTTGAGTGAACTAATTGCGTATAAATTGATGCTAATGATTGCGTCAGTAAGGTGTTTGTAAAGCCATCGGTAATTAAATGATGATACTGCATTAAGCCGTAATAATCATCCTGTCCTATCTTGATTAAATCGACCCGAAATAATACGTGTCCTGTGAGTTCAAAAGCCTCATTTGAACGTGCTATCATCCATTCAGTGGCAAAAGCATCCGAATTTTTTTGATGGCTAAAGTCTTGTAGTGGAACGTTAATAGCCACTTTTTGTGCATAATATTGCTGAGGAAGACCTGTTTCATCTTCTTCGATCTTTAGTCGTAAAGTATCATGCTTTTCAATTAATAAATTAACCGCCTTGGCAAATAGATCAGGGTTTATTGTCCCCGATAACTTAATCGTACGTGCACGATTATAAAGTGGAATTGAATGATGCAAAATTTGATCAAACCAAATTTCACGCTGAGGGGAAGTCAGAGGAAATGTTTTTTTCATATTAGCAAACAAAAGTATTTTAAAAGAATGACTTGATTTTACTAGAAACTATATGAATGGCGCATAATATTTGTTAAATATTTGAACTCTTTCAATTATTTCGCTAAATCCTCCTGTCATTTTATGAGTTACTTTTTTAACAACACACTTATTAGCACCCTCATCGGCAATGGTGTTCAGTTCGCAAGAGTTCCAATACCACGCGGCAGAAAAAAGGGCATATTTTTCAGCTACAAGCGCGGGATGTATTAAAATATCCTCATCAACCTTAGGGTTAAAGGCGCTGTAGTTTGATTTTCCACGCAGTTGGATATAGCCTCGCCCACGATACATAGCGCCTTCCTTTGTGGCTTCACTGCCATTTCCTATTCGTCCTGCATAGATTCTTGCACCAATTTTTTCAGGTTGATGGGCGTATTTTTTCGCTAAATTATTCCGAAAATATTTTTTAAATCTCCTTTTTAGTTGAATCACAGAATAATTAAGATTTTCTTCAGTCACCGAAAAATTGGCGCTTTCATAATCACATTGACTTAAAAAATGCGCGAGTCGAAGCGGGGTATTAATCTCAAAAGTTTCAAGACACGCGGGGATTTGATTAAAAACGTGCTCAGGTAAACAGGTTTTTAAAGGCTCTAAAAATAAAGAATTTGTTACTGTCATATGTTTATATCCTTTTTGATCGTATTTAATGGGTTTGTTTGCGCTAAAATACAACGAACGACGCAAACACCCTATACAGTTTAGGTCTTAAAAAATGTCATACAGCGATTTCACACTCAAAAAAGTAAAAAAAGAACTCGGCATCACGTTGATTGAAACCGAAGACTTATTTGCGCACATTGAAGAAAATAAAATTAGCGACTTTTTATCAACCACCTTACGTTATAACCTCCCGCTCGCGATGGCACTTGGCACTGAAAAAGCGCGTTCTGAATTGGTGATTGCTAATGTCTTATTAGAAGTGCGAAAAAAATTGGATAACCACGTCAGTTTCTTTTCAGGCATCCAGTTAGACGTGGATAAAATAAAAGGCTTAACAGGCTATTGTGATTTTATTATCAGCCAGTCCAGTGAACAGTTTTATATGAGCAGCCCAATTATCACCGTTGTTGAAGCCAAAAATGAGTCCATTAGCAATGGTTTGGGACAATGTATTGCTGAAATGTATGCGTCCAGCCTCTTTAATCAACAAGAAGGCACGCCCTTATCGGTTATTTACGGTATTGTTACAACAGGCAGTACATGGAAATTTTTACAATATAAAAACCAGACGGCTTATATTGATTTACCCGAATATTATATTACGAATATCAATAAAATTATGGGTATTTTAGTCGCAATGGTAAGCTCAGAAATTTAAAGGCTTTATGCAAAAAGTAATATTAAATGGGGAGTACGACAAGTTGATAAAGTACAAGCCGCGTATTGCCTTGAATAGATGAAAAAAATTTCCCAACCCATAGGTGTGTTTTTCTGATTTGGTATCCACTACTTCATCAGCAACAAGAATGAAGACTTTTTTCTCAAACCGTGCTTCAAGATGTTGTTTAATCAGTAACCAGCGCCATTTCGACCAATTATGCCCTTCTTTAAAAAATCGTTGAACGGTACGATAACTGCCGCCTTTTTCACTCCATCGAGAAATTCCTAGCATCATCACGCGCCCTGTCTGCAAGCGTTGCATCAACAATATATATTAGTTGGTTCATTGTTCGTGAGCATAAGGCTGGACGAAGGGCTTCAAGCGTTGTTATTATCTTATTCATAGTCAGGTTTTGTAGGTTTTGTAGGTTTTGTGGTGTTAGAATCCAAAATTCTACATTATCTGACTATATTTTTTCAAATAAACTGATTTCGTCCGTTTGGTTAAGGTGTTGGACAAGACAATAACGATAGAGTGCATAGGGTTTATCTATGTCAAAGACTTTCTATTAGGGGGAAAACACCTTAAACGTAGGATGGGGTAGAGTGATAGCGAAACCCATCAAAAAATGTAGTTAGCGCATTAATTTAGCTGTTAATTTCACTCTGATCCCATTTATTTGTTCCTTATCAAAATGACTTTTTTTAATTAACTTTCTCACGACAAAGAAAGAATTGTATCTAGCTAGGTTTTGGTTAAGACGTTTGATATTCTTGACAAATTTCTAATCATGGGTGTATGCTTTTACACAGAGTCGTAAGAAACTCCACCACAAAGCGGACACCGCATCTGATAATTAAGCGGTATTTTTTTACCTATTAGTTTCTGTCATCCTGCTTTTATGGCACAATTACGTTGCGGTTAGGAGTGCCAGAAAATATCGAATATTTGGCGCAGTAACTTTGTGGCTGTTCTTACCCTCCTAATCGCCTCCTCGGAGGTTTATCGTAAGAAATAAACACAAAGGAATATCACAAAATGTCTACTC
>JAGLEW010000065.1 GCA_023144875.1 Methylococcales bacterium | reverse complement strand
CGGCATTTAATTCATCGGAAAAAGCAAGCTCTGGGATGAGAAGCAACCCTAAAAGAAGTTTTATTTTTATATTCACTTGATAAGTCTATACAGCGTCAGTGCCTGTCTCGCCTGTTCTTATACGAATTACTTGTTCTAAGTTGGTGACAAATATTTTACCATCGCCTATTTTACCTGTGTTAGCGGTATTTATAATGGTTTCAATCGCTTGATCGACCACTTCATCTGCCACCGCAATTTCGAGCTTCACTTTTGGTAAAAAATCAACCACATATTCAGCGCCTCGGTACAATTCGGTATGACCTTTTTGCCGCCCAAAGCCTTTGACTTCAGTCGCTGTAACCCCAGCTACTCCGATTTCAGACAGTGCTTCTCTCACGTCATCCATTTTAAATGGTTTAATAATAGCGGTGATTAATTTCATAATGTCGTCCTATCTACTGGTTAAAATTCAAGCCTAAGGCGTGGCAAAGAACTTGCAATCATAGAGAGTTCTATCCCAATATACAATCACCATAATTATCTAACACGTATTCTTCAACGCTTTAAACGCAAAAAACTCCGACAAGCGACAAAGCTTATCGAAGTTTTAAGTTTTTTACGAAAAAATGAGCGTTTAGCCTTTACTATTATCCGTAAATTCAGGATAGGCTTCCATACCACATTCAGAATAATCAACCCCGTGATATTCTTCTTCTTCAGAAACACGAATACCCATAAGCGCTTTGAAGGCATACCATGTGCCAAAGCTTGCCGCGAAAACAAAACTAATGATGCTTAGAATACCAATCAATTGTGCGGCAAAGGTGGCATCTTTGTTTGAAAAACAAACCGCGATTAAACCCCAAATACCCACAACGCCATGAACCGATAAGGCGCCCACGGGATCATCCAATCTTAATTTATCAATACCAATGATTGAAAAAACCACGATAACGCCTGCGACCATACCAATAATTGTCGCCAACAAAGGGCTAGGGCTGGCAGGGTCTGCGGTAATAGCGACCAATCCTGCGAGTGCGCCGTTTAAAATCATGGATAAATCGGCTTTACCAAATAAAATATGTGCAACAATGAGTGCAGAAACTACGCCACCAGCGGCTGAGGCATTGGTATTAAGAAATACCATCGCAATCGCATTTGCATCGGAAGCGGTTGATAAAATTAATTGAGAACCGCCATTAAAACCAAACCAGCCCATCCATAAAATAAATGTTCCGAGAGTCGCTAAGGGTAAGTTACATCCAGGAATTGGCGTGATATTTCCGTCTTTATCATATTTACCTTTTCGAGGGCCTAACAAGAGAATACCTGCGAAAGCCGCCGTTGCACCGCATAAATGCACGACCCCTGAACCAGCAAAATCATAAAACCCTAAGCCGTCAAGAAAACCGCCGCCCCATTTCCAATAACCTTGTAGTGGGTAAATAAAGCCTGTCATCACGACAGAGAAGGCAAGGAACGCCCAAAGTTTCATTCGTTCTGCGACCGCCCCTGAGACAATTGACATCGCTGTTGCGACAAACACTACTTGGAAGAAAAAATCCGCCATGTTTGAATAAACGATATTATTATCAGGGTCAGCATCGCCATTGGCGGCAATGACTTCTGCGGCGGTATTATCCTCGCCTAATAAAAAACTGATACCTGGCCAGATACTATTTACTGCTGAATCACCTGGATACATAATATTGTAACCAACCAGTAAATACATTACACAGGCAATTGCGAAAAGTGCCACATTTTTAGTTAAAATTTCGGTGGTGTTTTTGGCGCGGACTAAGCCTGCCTCTAACATGGCAAATCCTGCCGCCATCCACATGACAAATGCGCCGCTGATTAATAAATAAAATGTATCCAGCGCATAACTGAGTTCAATTAAGTTGTTTTCCATTGATTTACCTCATTCTAGTTTTTAGAAAGCTTACAAAGCTTCTGAGCCTGTTTCACTCGTACGAATACGAATAACTTGTTCAAGGTTGGTTACAAAAATTTTACCATCGCCAATTTTACCTGTATTAGCGGCATTGATAATGGCTTCTATCGCTTGATCGAGTTGATCTTGGGAGACGGCGGCTTCGATTTTAGCTTTGGGTAAAAAATCGACGACATATTCTGCGCCGCGATAAAGTTCAGTATGACCTTTTTGACGACCAAAACCTTTTACTTCGGTCACGGTAATGCCTGAAACGCCGACTTCTGAAAGCGCTTCACGTACATCGTCTAACTTAAAGGGTTTAATAATCGCAGTGATTAATTTCATATTGGTTCCTTTGGTTGAATTGCTGAAATAGTTACAGCATAAAGTATGCCAAATATTTCAAGCATTTTTGTTTAAAAAATTGATTAAGGTCTCAAAATTTTAGTAAGTACAGAGGTTAGGCTCAGTCGCCAAAGCTATTTATTAAAGAATAGGTATCACTTCATTTGATTTGATTTTTTACACAGGAATAGAAACAGAGGGTATTTAAAAATAGATAGCACTGTTTTGGTGCGTTTGGGGTTTTTAAATGGCTATGAGTTAATACTAGTTATCAAGTGTCAGTTGACAAGGCCCTTTAATTGATTGATTTAGGGCAAGTATTATTAAAAATAGGCAAATTAGCTTGTTGTCTATTTACAACAGTCCTACTTTGGTGCATATACTTATTATGGTTGATAAGGTGGTAAGTTATAACTCTTTGTATTAAAAGAGGTTTATGAGAATGAGTAATTATGTGCTACTATTATAGTATCTACAAAAAATTATGAGTATTGGTATGAAAAAAATACATCTTGCGATTGCTATTAGCTTATTAGCAACATCATCCACAGCGTTCGCTGAAGAGGACGGGTCTTTTTATGGTTTTACACCGTCAGCTAGCGTGGCGTTGACAACCGATTATATGTGGCGTGGCGTTTCACAATCGAATAATGATCCTGCCATCCAAGGGTCGTTTGATTTAAGTCATGAGACAGGTTTTTATATGGGTGTTTGGGGGTCAAACGTTGAATTTGGTGACCAACGAACCAGTATGGAGCTGGACGCGTATGCGGGTTTTTCCCGTGATTTAGACCTTGGGGGCAAACTTCCATTTGGTTTTAATTATGATATAGGGGTGATGCATTATGAATATACGGCCTCCTCTCCTGCGAATTTTACCGAGTTATATTTTGGTGGAACGGTTACCCCCTTTGATAACTTTGAGTTCAGTGCTTACTATTATTATGGGTTAAAAATTCACGGTGTAAAACCTGGTGAATACACAGATCTTTCGGCTCGTTATACCTTTTATCCTGATGCCCCCGCTTCCTTTAGCTTATTGGCACATGCAGGTTATTACAACCAAAAAGATACCGATAATTTTGGTGATGATTACTGGGATTGGAAACTAGGGGTTGCCGTGGATGTGGGTGGTTTCAACTTTGAAGTCGCGTATCTTGATACTGATAATCCAGGCGGTGGTGGTATTTATGGTGGTAGCCAAAGTCTGAATGATAGCCGTATTGTCGCGACGATTTCTCGGGAATTAGGCGGTGCATCAGCGGCGACAGGCTCCATGTTACCTGAAGGTTTTGAAACCAGTGCTAGCGTTGCTTTGACCACGGATTATGTTTGGCGTGGTATTTCTCAAAGTAATAACGAACCGTCTATTCAAGGCTCTTTTGATCTTTCGCATGAATCAGGGGCTTATATTGGTGTATGGGGATCGAACGTTGAGTATGGCAATAAAGCCAGTCTGGAAGTGGACGTTTATGCAGGTTTCTCCAGAGATATTGAGTTAGGCGGTATGACCCTTACTTATGATCTGGGTTGGTTGCGTTATGAATTTCCATCCGAAAGTGATTTAAATTTTAATGAATTGTATTTTGGTGCGACAGTCTCTCCGATGGAAAACCTAAATTTGAGTACCTATTTCTATTATGGTTTAAAAATTGAGCATACCTTACCAGGTGAATATACCGATATGTCGGTTGATTACACTTTGCCTGAATCTTTAGGCGCGGTGACCTTTTTAGGTCATGCGGGTTATTACAACCAAAAATCTGGAGGCGATAATTATTGGGATTGGAAAGTTGGGGTTGCCAGAGATTTTGGCGCGTTTAATCTTGAAGTCGCTTATACCGATACCGATGATGCCGATGCAGGACGATTGGATGATGCTAAAGCGGTCGCAACACTTTCTGCAAGCTTCTAAAATAGAATATTTCGTGTAAACATTTAAAAAGGCGGAGCTTTAAGCTCCGTTTTTTCTAGTAAAATTATCCTGAAAAATGATAGAGTGGGCAGGTTTTTTAAAAAAACACCATAAAAAATAATTACAATCAGGAGACAATTTAAATGTCAGTAGCAAACGTTTTAAAAATGATTGAAGAACACGAAGTCAAATATGTTGATTTTCGTTTTTGTGATACACGCGGTAAAGAACAACACGTTACTTTTCCAGCGCATAGCATTGATGAAGATACCTTTGAAGACGGCAATATGTTTGATGGCTCTTCGGTTGCAGGTTGGAAAGGAATTAACGAATCTGACATGATTTTAATGCCTGACCCTTCAACGGCTGTGTTAGATCCTTTCTTTGATGACGTTACCCTAATTTTACGTTGTGATATTATCGAGCCAAATGACATGCAAGGCTATGAGCGTGATCCTCGCTCAATCGCACGTCGTGCCGAAGCGTATATGCAATCAACAGGTATTGCTGATACGGCTTTTTTTGGCCCTGAAAATGAATTTTTCATCTTCGACGATGTTCGTTGGGGTGAAACCATGGGTAATTCTTTTTATAAGATAGACTCCGAAGAAGCAGGCTGGAACTCTGAAAAAGCCTATGAAGATGGTAATATTGGTCATCGTCCCGGTGTAAAAGGCGGTTATTTTCCTGTACCTCCTGTTGATTCATTACAAGATATGCGTTCTGCGATGTGTAATGTTTTGGAAGAAATGGGACAAACCACAGAAGTTCATCATCATGAAGTAGCGACCGCAGGTCAATGTGAGCTTGGCACACGGTTTAATACCTTAGTGAAAAAAGCGGATGAAGTTTTAGAGCTAAAATACGTGGTTGCTAATATTGCTCATGCCTATGGAAAAACCGCGACTTTCATGCCAAAACCTTTAGTAGGGGATAATGGTAATGGAATGCACGTTCACCAATCGTTAGCAAAAGACGGCGAAAATTTATTTTCAGGTGATTTGTACGGTGGGCTTTCTGAAACGGCCTTATTTTACATTGGCGGTATCGTTAAACATGCAAAAGCCTTAAACGCCTTTGCTAATGCCTCAACGAATAGTTATAAGCGTCTTGTTCCAGGATTTGAAGCGCCTGTTATGTTAGCGTATTCGGCTCGTAACCGTTCTGCCTCTATTCGTATTCCTTTTGTGAACAATCCTAAAGGTCGTCGTATTGAATTGCGTTTTGGTGATTCAACGGCAAACCCTTATTTATGTTTTGCAGCCATGTTAATGGCGGGTCTTGACGGCATCGAAAATAAAATTCATCCAGGTGAAGCGATGGATAAAGATTTATACGACTTGCCTCCTGAAGAAGAAAAATTAATTCCTCAAGTGGCTTTTTCTTTTGATGAAGCTTTAAAAGCATTGGATGAAGATCGTGAATTTTTAACCCGTGGCGGTGTTTTTACTGATGATATGATCACGGCTTATATTGATTTGAAAATGGAAGAAGTCACGCGTTTACGCATGAGTGCACATCCTGTTGAATTTGATATGTATTACAGCTTGTAAGTTATTATTACGTGAAAAACGCCCCTTTATGGGGCGTTTTTTTTGCCTAAAATTTAAGGAAGGGTAAGAATTAGGCGGATAATAGAGACTATGGTCTATAAATTGCTTGTCTTAGTGCATATTATGGGGAAATAAGCTTAATGCACAAAAAAATACTTGATTATCTAAATGAGGCAATTTTATTATTTAATCGACAGCTCAGCTTGACCTATATTAATTCAGCAGGAGAGGCTTTGTTAGCTGAAAGCTCTAAGCATGTACTTGGACGGTCGGCTAAAGAAATTTTTAAGCTCTCAAATCCTTCGGTATTAGTGCATTTACAACAATGTTTAGACAATAATGAAGCCTTTGTAGATAGAGAAGTTACGTTAGACAATCCAAAGCAAAACAGAGTGGTACATTTAAGTATTACGCCCTTATTAGGTGATAAAGCGTGCGATAAAGCCTGTGATAAAATTTTAGTTGAATTACAACCATTGGATCAACACCTTAAAATTACCAAAGAAGAGCAACTGGTTGAGCAGTATCATATTAGTCGGATGTTAATAAGAGGCTTAGCGCATGAAATTAAAAACCCTTTAGGGGGAATTAGAGGGGCGGCGCAATTACTGGATTTAGAGCTTGAAAACGAAGAACTAAAAGAATACACACAAATTATTATTGCCGAAGCGGATCGCCTCAAAGAATTAATTGATAAAATTTTAGGACCGAATAAACCCCCTCAAAAAAAATCACTGAATATTCATCAAGCGCTGGAACGAGTTCGGCAATTAGTGGCAGCAGAAACAACAGGTCAAATTCACATCACATGTGATTATGACCCGAGCATTCCTTTATTACAGGCGGATAAAAATCAACTTATTCAGGCATTTTTAAACATCGTGCGTAATGCGGTACAAGCGTGCCAAGGAAATGGCAAAATTATTTTAAAAACGCGGGTTCACCGAAAAATAACCATTGGTCGCAGGCATTATAAATTATTGGTAAAAGTAGATATTATTGATAATGGCATGGGAATTAAAGAAAACATGTTAGGACAAATTTTTTACCCGATGATTACGGGGCGTGCAGAAGGAACTGGACTGGGGTTGTCTATTTCACAATCACTGATTAATCAACATCATGGAATGATTGAATGTTGTAGCCAGCCAAATAAAACTATTTTTTCAGTGTATTTGCCTTTGGAGTGTGATGATGGCCGTTGAAGTCGATAAAGTGTGGGTGATTGATGATGATAAATCCATCCGCTGGGTGCTAGATAAAGCCTTTAAAAAAGCAGGGATGAATAATCGCAGCTTTTCGAATGTTAAAGCCTTATTAGAGGCGTTGAATAAAGACCAGCCTGACGCGTTAATTACCGATATTCGAATGCCTGATATGAATGGCTTACAATTATTAGAAAAGGTTCAAAAAGCCCACCCTAAGCTTCCTATTATTGTCATGACGGCGCATTCTGATTTGGAAAGTGCGGTCTCTGCTTTTCATGGGGGGGCTTTTGAATATTTACCGAAGCCTTTTGATATTAAAGAAGTGATTGAAATTACGCAACGCGCATGTACCCATAAAAAACAGCAAACGGAGCAACAACAAGAACAAGAATTATCCTTAGAATCAGCGCCTGAAATTTTAGGGGAAGCGCCTGCAATGCAGGAAGTTTTTAGAGCGATTGGACGTTTAGCGCGCTCTCATATTACGGTGCTGATTAATGGCGAATCGGGAACAGGCAAAGAATTGGTGGCAAAAGCCTTGCATCGTCACAGCCCTCGTGCTCAAAAACCATTTATTGCCTTAAATATGGCGGCGATTCCCAAAGATTTAATGGAGTCTGAATTATTTGGTCATGAACGTGGGGCTTTTACGGGAGCGCAAGCAAGACGAGCAGGGCGGTTTGAGCAAGCGGATAAAGGCACGCTTTTTTTAGATGAAATAGGGGATATGCCTGCTGA
>JAGLEW010000064.1 GCA_023144875.1 Methylococcales bacterium | reverse complement strand
GTGGTTGGCCAAGTTTTTGGGAAGCTTTAACGCCCAATAGTCTTAAAGAAGTGACCGATGAAACACATGGCATGCAACGCGTTGAAGTTATCTGCCAACATTGTGAATCCCATTTAGGGCATGTCTTCCCTGATGGCCCTCAACCCACAGGCTTACGCTATTGCATTAATTCTGCCGCCTTAAAAGCTGACTTTGATTAGTCAAAACGAATACTATAACGCAACTCCAAGGCTTTGGTGGCAATCGAATTAACCCCGCCTTGTGAATCCACATAGCGACCAATTAAACTTAAATCATCCTCTTCAAATAAACGTACACCCACCCCTGCTTCAGCCGACATGCCTAAGCCAGAAAAAGGATCACTGACAAACAAACCTAAATCCATATAATAATGCAAATTTTGTTCGACAAAACCAAACGGGCGTAATTCACCATCATAAATGGTCAGGTTTAACCCCAGCTCTTTATAATTATCGCTTAAAATTCGACCAACCCCCGCATCTGCGCCTAAGCTTCGTTGAACCTCAAAAGGAAGCTGATCCACTAAATTTGCCTGACTAATGGTTCCGTGTAAATTAACATTAATGCTGGGGTGTTTAAAGTGAATTCGATGACCGAATTGCAGCCCTGCAACAAAGCCTGTACCCAAGGTTTTACCTGAACGCGTTTTATAATGATTACCCTGAAGATTAACGGAGAAATAATTGCGTTTATCGACTTCCCCTTCAAGGCTTAACATTAGATGATCTTTAGCACCTAATAACCGAAAGGCATCACTTTCATCGGAAATTTTGTTGTACGAACCTTGCAATGAAATTGCCCAACCTTCCCAAATACGTCGTCTTACACCCGCTTCAACTCCTAATAAATTTTCATCATCCCGAAAACTTGCATGGGTTTTAAGCCAATAGTCATTATGTAATTCACGGTGTTGCCATTTTAAAGACAGATTGTGCTCTTGATTTTGATCTGAATGCACGATTAAATTTGCGCTGCTGGATGACAAATCAAGATATTCATAACCCATCCAAACCGTATTTTCCACACGTGTAATAGCCGCTGTTGATTTAAAACTAATCAGATCAAGTCCACTTAAATTTTCGGTTTTTAAACGGGTTGCGAAGCCATTGGGGTTTCTAAGTCCTAAATCAGCCGCTTGTCGCCGCAACACATCTTGCTCATTGAGCTGTTGAGCGGAATTTAAATCATGGCGTGCTTTGATTAGGGCTTCTTGCTCACGACCAATAGTTCTCAAGCCAACCACGACATCCGTCTTGGTTAATTTATTATCACTCGATAAGATTTTTTCGATGGCATTAACATCATTATCAACCATCGCAATCGCTAATTTTTGCCACGCAGCCAATTTAACGCGTTTAAACAACTCCTTATATAGAAAATGACGGGCAGGAATTAAGCGATTTTGTGCTAATAACCATGTAATTCGATACTCATCAAATAAAGCACGTTGTAAGGTTTTATCTAATTTTTGTTCAAATTTAAACCATTTCTCACTGGTATCAATGCCTGTTTGTTCGCGAAGCGCTTCGGCATAACGGCGTTTAAGTTCTTCATGAGCGCGTTGATCAGGTTTTGGTAATGAATCAATCATTGCAGGACGCAATCTTGTCAGAATAAAGCGGCGAATAATATTAGCTTTTTTATCTTTACCTGCTTCTAATAAGGTTTCCGCATAGCTTAATAATAAAACATAAGCGGTTGGATTTTTATCTACCGCACGGGCATACCATTTAATCGCTTTATGCGGTAATCCTAAACGACGGTAGCCTGTCGCAATTGGTTCCCAAAAATCAATCTTATCCCCAAATTTAGCCACGATTGTTTCAAGATATGCAGCTAATTCGGCATCAGAATCATAGGCAATCATGTGCCACAATAAGCCTGCGCGAGCAGTCACCGAATCTTCATTCAGTGAAATGGCTTTCAATAAAAACTCTTTTGCTTTATCTAAATTCTTTTCTCTAGCAGCAATATCGGCTTTTACCATCCAGAAATGGGCATCTTCTTCAAATAAGGTGGTTTGAGATTCTGCAATAGCAATCAGCTCATTCACCTGATCATGCTTTTTTAACTTAACCGCCATATCAATCGCCCCGTATAAATAACTGGCATGTTGATATTTTTTCCACCCTAATAAAAATAACTCTAACTGACTTTCATCATTTCCTGTGCCACGATTTAATTCAATTAAACGTCCAAATAAAGACCCATCAAGACCATCATTTTTTAATAACTGGCGATAACCTTTTCGTGCCGCTTCTTCACGACCTAATGTCCAACTAATTTCAGAATAAAGTTTCCAGAACTCATGTTTTTTGGTTTCAGCGGTCAATACATCATCCGATAATAATTCCCATGCGGTATCGACATCGGCTAAACGCAGCCATAACTTTACTTTTCGCCAATCCAATTCAAGCGATTGACCAAAGTTAATTTCAATGGTGTCAAGGGTTTTTAAGGCATCATGATAACGGGCAATTTCTTCTTCAGTTTCCGCTAAATAAATCCATGCAGTTTTATGCTTAGGCCAGCGCTCCACATAACTTTTTAAGTTGGTTACGCCTGCATCTAAAAAACCTGCAGCTTGTAAAGCCTTATAAAGGCTTAACATTTCTTCATCGGTTAGCTTACGTTTTTCTGATACATCCGCATAAAATTCGATCACTTCATCGTATTTAAACAACGCAGTGCCAAGTTTAAGCGCATCTTTAATATAACTTTCCTTGCCTGTTTTTTTATACAGCCAACGCCATTGCTTTAATGTGAGTTCTTGTTCGATATTCCACAGGGCAATATCCGCTAATTGTTCATGGGATTTTATATCATTTGGATTTGCAGCCGCTTGTTGCTCCGCATATTTTAAAGCACCTTTTAAATTTTTAGCTGCCAGTTCATGTTGCACTTGCTTAGCGAGTAAATTAGGGTCATTTGGTTTTTGTGCGAGTAATCGTAGCCCTAATTTACTGGCAGCCTCATAATTTTTTAGGGCTTGTTCGTACAAGATTTGATTACTAATTAATGTCCGATCATTCGGCTTGGTGGCTAATAAGCGTAAGCCTAGTTTTTGGACGGCTTCTAAATTTTTTAACGCTTGTTCAAATTGTATTTGATTCGCCAAAAAAGTTGGGTTATTAGGTTTAGTGGCTAATAAGCGCAAGCCCAATTTTTGCACCGCTTTTGAATTTTTTAACGCATACTCAAACTGTATTTGATTGGCTAAAAAGGTTGGGCTATTCGGTTGAGTGGCTAATAAGCGTAAGCCCAGTTTT
>JAGLEW010000063.1 GCA_023144875.1 Methylococcales bacterium | reverse complement strand
AAGCCCAGTTTTCGAACAGCTTTTGGGTTTTTTAACGCTTGCTCATAATAGATTTGATTGGTCAGGAGTTTGATATTTTTTGGTTTTTTTGCCAACAACCGTAATCCTAAATTCCGTACTGATTTATGCCGTTTTAACGCTTGCTCATAAGCAATTTGGTTGGTTAGTAATTTAACATCATTGGGTTTTTTGGCTAATAATTTAAAGCCTAATCGACTGGTTAATTTTTTATCCTTTAAAGCGGCGGCTAAATTAATTTGCAAGCCTAATAAGGTTATTTCGGTTGCAGGTTTGTTTTTAATGGTTTTGTTAATCCATGTCATACTGCTTTTTGGATCATTTGCACCGAGTTCGCGCTGAATTTGGGCTTTTAATAATTTTTGATCATAACCTGAACGCGTAAGGGCTAACCGTCCCCAGTCTCTTGATTGTTTCGGGTCTTTAGCATAACCTGCGATTTTTATTCCCAGCGCTAACAT
The DNA here is from genome assembly GCA_023144875.1 of Methylococcales bacterium. Taxonomy (GTDB): domain Bacteria; phylum Pseudomonadota; class Gammaproteobacteria; order Methylococcales; family Methylomonadaceae; genus WTBX01. The sequence continues at coordinate 12,527 of JAGLEW010000063.1, read as the reverse complement.
GGTGGCTGATTTATTAAATTTTGGAATATAAACTTTGGCACGTGCTAAAGCGGCTTTGACTTTGCCAGCGGATAATAAGGCTTCTATTTCTTTAACCGCATAATAATGAGCGTCTTTTGCGACTTCTTCCGCTTCGGCGGTTTGAATGCCCAATAATAACCAAACAAGGTCTTGATTCACGGCTATATGATTAAAACTTTGTGGCTCGCCTAATAGCTCCACTAAATGCTGATAAATTTCAGCGGCTAAAATAGGCTTCCCTAACTGAAAACTACGCTCTGCCAACCAATCAAGCGATGATGTTTCTTTAAATTTAGGGTAATAATTTTGAATGGTTTTAACTAAAGCGATCTGCTTATTTTGTTTGATCGCGTCATCGGTTTCGGCAAAATATTCTTGAAATAAAATATCCAGCATTAAAAATTGTGAACTTTCACTCGAACTAGTACCGACTAATAACGGTTGTAAAACAGTTTTTGCTTCCGCTAAGTTTCCAAGTGTTATTAATTCATTGGTGAGTCGTAATCTTAAGGCGTGATCTTCAGGTGTTTTATTAAGCAATATGCGTAAATACTGAATTGACGTTAAATCCGCTTCTTTTTTATCAAAAGTGTCTAGAAATTTTCCTTCTGGGAATAAGAAATATAATCCCCCTGCGATGATGATAGCAAATAGTCCCAACGACCATTTTGAAAACAGTGCTGTTTCATTATTTTCCACAAGTTGCCCTCAAATTTCCTGTATCTTTTTTAGTCATTTTAAATAAAGTGCTGCCATCTTTTTGTTTTTTACCACTTATTCGTACCCCTGTTTTCGTCGTTAATTTGCATTTTTTATGCAAACCCATCAGACTAAATTCAAGCGGCTGATGACCTTTTAATCTAAATTCAACCACTCGAGAGCGTGTGTCTAAGGGCTTTGGATTCCAGTGCATCACACGGGCATTGGCATTTTTAAGATATGGATATTGTGCCTGTGTATCGGTTAAGTTTAAATTGACCGTATCTTGATTACGCTCTAATGAAACAAACAACCCTTGAGGTAATTTTCGATACCCTGACACCCCATCTGAGGAGACAAAATCAGGGTGTAATTTTTGATCTTCAAATCGAAAGGTGGTGATATCTTTGGCATTATGAAAACGCCATCCATTGGCTCGTTTTTCATAGGTTACAGCGCGAAAAGCATCTAATCGTTCGGTGTATTCACTAATCCATAGCGGTAGGGTTTCTTCTGCAATCGCCCAGTCATAGACCCGATGCAATGCACGAACGGAGGCTAAACGATCCCCTGAATAAAAATGATAATAAATACTAATGGGTTTAAAGCGTCTGGGAAGATTGGTCATATCAAAGGTTTCAATCACGCGTTGAAAGCCGTAATAAGGCCCTAGCCAGTCATTGGTATAAACATTTTCATTTTGAATTTGAGCATACGGTTGAAAATAAGGGCCTCGAACGATACCACTGGCAGATACGTTCGTCACCGATTCCATGCCTTTACGCATCACACTGTCACCGCCATTTAAATTGACTACATTCATACGTTTTGTCCACATCAAAGCATCTTCGTTAGGCAAACAATCGCCTGTCCATAAAAAGACTTTGGTTTTTTTTCCTTTGGGTGCTAACACCTTGTTAATATAATCAATCGACCCTTTTATTTCCCGTTCAGAACGGTAGGCATAATCTGGAATAGGTAAATGATAATGTCCCGCTTCTTCTTTAAAAACACTGCCATCACTTTTAGGTGCTGCTTTTTTGACATCATTTTTTGTGGCATCCGCTAGCATCCAGTTAAAAGGATGACTAAAAGAATGACTGGCAATTTCAATATTGTCTAATTTAAAAATACCGCGTGCAATTTCTTCTAATTCAGGGCTTAAATCAGGCTTTAGTCCTGCTTTACCAATCTCACCTTCAATAATAGAAACGGTATGAGGCAGCGAATGAGGAATCAGAAATTCATCTGTAATTAATTCAGGTGAATATCGGTTTCCCCCTAACTCAGTTTTATTATAAAAACCATCCCCATCAATATGAATGGTTAAAATTCGATTACCACTTTCGGTGGTATGATCAGGAACAGGAATTGTTTCTAATTTTAAGGCGGCTTTTAAAAACTCAAATGGGTTGAGTATCCAACGGGTATAGGTTTCATATTCAATTAAGGTCGGTACCATTTGCGTCACATAAGGATCAATCGCTACCCCACCCCACGGACTAATAAACACAGGTGTTAATGCTTGCCCTTCCATATCCACAATTTGTAACCACGGCTCAGTGCTATCACTTTTAATTAAGGGTAAATCATAGGGGCGTAATTGAGGTTTTATTTCAAAGCCCATATTTTCAGACAGTACTTCTAGATTGAGCGGTGCAACCAGTTCGGTGGTCTGATAGCCAATTCCTAGGCGTTGATTTAACGCTTCATTCGCTCCTAAGGTATAACCGCCCATAAATGCAATGGGAACTTCATCATTAACCTGTTTTAATGCCCATTTCGCGATCAGATCATCCCGTTCTGGTTTTTCTTTACTTAACCAAACCACAATCCCCGCATAGCGCCCTTTTAAAATATCATCAGGAAGTCCACGCTCACTGATATTACGATAATCAGGCACATAGCCTAAATATTCTAAGGGCATCGCCAGAAACCGATGAATCTCATGACTTGCTAGTGGTTGATCATGAGAATCAAATAAAAATAAAACTTTTCGAGGCACAAGATTGACACTACCAACCCCCATATAATCTAATGCTGGGGTGCTAATCCATGGAACAAAACCATGTTCGGTGATTTTTTTAGCCGCAACTTCAGCCTCATCTCGTCGTGAAGGAGGTAAATAATCAATAGAAACCACGGGTAATTTATATTTATCTTTGGCTTCATTCAGCTTCCCTAGTAACCATTCACGATCACCTTCACTCACCTCGGTGTAGGCTTTTTTCTCAGCGTTCCAACGATGATAAAGTGACTCCGCGACAATGCCATCGGCTAAATCAGCCGCCTGATCTAAAATTTCAAAGCCCCGGTTAAACAATAACCCCACGCCCTTATATTGGGTTTTCATGGATTTAAGTAATTTCACCATGCCCTCTTGTTGGCGAGTACGTTCTTCAGGGGTTTTAGCAAATAAATTAAAGCTGTCCATCGTATCGAGAAAAAAACCACGATAACCACGTTTCCACAGTGCTTTCATGCGTCGCTTGAGTAAAAAATCATGCCAGCCTTGTGAGGTCATGTCCATTACGGCACTATTCCACGCTTTATTTTCCGTTTTTTTCCAAGAAGACTTAATTTTTTTAAACCACGGACGGGTCGAGTCTTCTTCACCAATACTTAAGTAGGCATAAACTTTAACCCCGCGTTTTTTTAAATACGCTAATTCTTCTGCAGTGGTATTTTCAGCTTCCAAAACCACCCTTTTATAAGTCGCTAATAAATCAACGGGAGGGTTAGCGGCGTAAAAAAATGCCGTGGAAGGCATCTTGGTTTCACTGTGGGCATAACTTGAAAAAAAGACCGCTAAAAAACAAAGTCCAAGTTGTAACAATCTCATCATCATAAATTACCGTTGTAGCATGAATGTTTCATATTCAAGCCGTAATAATTTACGGTCTAATAGAATAAACCCTGCAAGGGTGGTTATAAAAATAGCGATGGCAAAGCCATAGCCGTAAAAACTTGCCCCTAAGTATTGGGATAATAAGGTTAAGGCTAAGTTAGCCAAGGCAAAAAAGGTGCATAAACCAAGAATAATGTAGCGTTTATCTAAATAAAACAGTACGTTAAATACACCTAACAAAATTACTTGAACCCCAACAGCGGCCACATCAATACTAAACAATAAGCTGTAATTTGTGGAAATATGGAATAGGGTCAAAATATCATCGGCCATATAAATTAAGGCGATGGCGGTAACGCCTTGTACTTTAAAAATTTCAATAAAACTTAAACGAACGGTTTCTACCATTGAATATTTAAGTTTGCGGATTTTTGCTAAGGGTGCTCCGCCTCGAATTGCTCCGTAAAAAGCCTCTGATTTATCCACAAAATCGGCTTCCATGCGTAATAAAAAGACCGCCATCCCTGGAATCGTTGAAAGATAGGCTAAAAAGATAGGAGGATCATAGATGGCAGCACTGCGTAAAGGTCCGATAATCGCCTCAGAAGTTAAGGGATTAAACCAAAAAACGATTTTATCCATCCATACGCCAAGGTTATAAATCACCGAAATAGCGGCTAAACTGTAAAAAACTTTATTTTTATCTAAAAAGTCAAAACATAATAGTTTAGTGGCTTCATATTCATTGACCATCAACGCGAGCATCACATACATCATCACCGATTGTCCCAGCATAAAACCCAGTAACAAACCAATAGTGCCATAGGATTTAAGCAATAAGGCAAATACGACGGTTAGCCCATAGCCAAGAAAAAACACGCCCAATACTTTTTGATACGCGCGAAGCCCTGAAAGCATAATCACTAAAATCCAAATATTACTCAAAATGACTAAGTTACTGAGCATTAATAAGCGATAACTCAGGCTTTCTTCGGCAAAAAATGGCCACACTAATAAACCAAAGAGTAAGGAGGTTACGGTGGTGACTAATAACGCCCCTAATAAATTAGGCAGAATTTCATTCTGCTTTTCTAAAAATATAAGGTCGGACATATAACGCGTGAGCATTAATTGCAACCAACTGCCAAAAATCAGCGAGCACCCAATGAGATAGGTGACTGAAATTAAAAATGAGATGACAGAATCACCCGAATCGGCATTCGAGCTTAAAACCCCAATACTCATAACCCCTACAATTGAGAGAACCCAAGGGCCTGAGCCAATAATTCCTGCGTAGCCATAGGCTTGAATCATGCCTAAATAACTGTCTTTGCGTAATAATTTACGCAGTTCAAAACCGATGCCTGCCATTATCTTCCTAACGCCTCACTGTAAACTTTACGATAGCTATCAAATAAAGATTTTTCCCCAAAATATTTATCTGCGCGTTGTTCAGCCGCTTTTGACAAACGTTTCCCATACTCAGGATCGTCAAATAAACGCACAATTTCGGTTGCCAATTCTTCAGAGTTTGCAATTGAAACGGTTGCCCCTGCAAACCCTAAGGCTTTATCTTCTTCCGAGCCGCCTTCAATTAATTCTCGGCATGCGCCAACATCGGTTGAAATAATCGGAATACCACAAGCAAAAGCCTCTAAAACCACTAACGGTAAACCTTCACTGATTGATGACAACACCACACAGCCTAATTTGGGTAACATTTCAGCGACATTACAAAATCCTTTATAGATCATGTCATCAACAAGGTCTAAACTGGCAATCATATCGCGGCATTCTTGAGCGTATTTTGGGTCTTCTTCTTCACCCCCAATAATCCACGCCTCAACAGCGGGTATTTCTGAACAAACGTTTCGCATTGCTCGAATAAAGGTTTTCACATCTTTAATTGGCACCACACGACCAATAAAGCCCACCACTAACGGACGTGTTTCAGGACGTTTTAAACGTTGTGGTTGTAAATTTTTTAAATTGACCGCATTGGACACCACAAAGGTTTTATCAGGATCAGCACCATCTTTAATTTGACGATTTTTATTGCCTTCTGAAATCGCGATCACAGGGGTAGCAACATCATAGGTAATACGTCCAAGTGTTTCAAAAAATTTGATCCACATATTTCTTAAATAACTAATCTCACCATTAAGCGTGGCTGCTCCTACTTTTTCAGTGTCTTCAATCCATTCAACTTGTGATAAATCAATTTTTCGTTCTTTGGTGTAAATACCATGCTCGGTTAAAATTAATTGTCGCTGTCTAAGGTGATGCAGCATCACGCCAAATAAACCCGCATAACCTGTTGAAATAGTGTGGTAAACCTGAGCTTCTGGCACACCATCTAAGGCATCAATCAAAGCAAATATTGGCTGATGCATGGCTCGAATACTCCAAAAATAATCTAAAAAAGATTTACTGGGTGTGCCTTTTTCATAACGCTCGGTAATAAAATCCCACGCTTCTTTACTGTAGAGAAAATCATTTAGATCCAGTGTTTTAAGTTGTTTTATATGGCGTAAAACATCGCCAAAGGCTTCCCCTTTTGAGCTTTTTTCAGGGTTTTGAAAGTATTCATACATGCGTCGAATATCCACAAACGCTTTTTTATGCCCTTTACGCGCTTTAGGTAGATCACTTTCAGATTCAGAAACCAAATAAAAACAGCTTAAATTCACCACATTCGAGGGCATGTCGTATTGAATTTTCCCATAATCGGCTTTTTTACTACCAATAAAAATGAGCGTAAAGGTAAACTCAGGCAACCCCCCAATAATTTGATGTATCCAGCTTGATACGCCCCCTCGCACATAAGGGTAAGTCCCTTCTAAAATTAAACCAATATCTGCTTTCATATTTTTATCCTTTTAAGCCCATTGCTCTAACATTTCAGCGACGACTGCATTTTTCTTGGTATTTTCATCCACGGCTTTTACATGATGACTGACTTGATCAAAATCACGGGTCATAAACGCAAGCTCTGCTTGATACGGCGCAATACGGGTTTTACTCATACCGCCTAATAAGGCGTGTGATAACGATTTTTCAGCGACTTTAAATAAATCCAAGACTAAGGCAATCCGCGCTTGTAAAAAATAGGCTTCGGCATTATCAATGGTTTCTTTTAAGGTAGTTTGAATATGCTTATAGGCGTTATTTAAAACATGTGTTTGCGCTTTGCCTTGCACCAAGCCTAAATACGATAACTCCCAATAACATTCGGCTAATTTAAAATGAATAATAGAGTCTTCTTTTGAGGATTTTTCACCTAAATTTTGCGAATAAGAACGGATCAAAGTATCAATAAATTTTTCTTTTTTATCCAACATTGAATACGCTAATAATCGCACCTCATCCACAGGGTCAAGTAATGCCCGTTTTAAAATAGGAATGGCTTCTTGATCACTCATTTGACGGGTTTTAAGAACGGCCTGCATGCGATTGTCTTCCGAGTCTGACATATCTAATATTGCTTGCAGACTACTGCCGTTATATTGTGATAACTTCAAGTTTTCTAAAATATCATCAGGCAATGCTTCCATATGAATATTTTCAATCACATCAACAGTGGTTGTTTTTGAAAAATAGGCACTCAAGGTAAAGCATACTAATAAGCCAATTCCTGATACAAAAGGGATCAAAGCGCAAATCAGAAATAATAAAAGAGTAATTGATCGTTCATTTTCAAACTTTTTAGGCATTAATTTCCATAAAGAGTAAGGAAATAAACAGGCACTGCCCAAATGAAACAATAAGGCGTATTCGATATTTTGCAAACTCAAAAAATACACACTTATTAGCTGTACTGAAAAGGCGGCTATTAATAACAGCCACAGCATAGATTTATAAAAAAAGTGGTTTGTAGTCATCCTTTTTGCCCATAATTTTGGTGTACTAAAAGACTTTCATTAATGTTCATCAATTCAAATAAACTAAACATTAACTCCTGTAATGTGGCGTAATGCACAAGGTTTTTCTTGTAAAGCATCACTTCGGCGGCCGCCAAATTTTGGTAGCCATAATTTTGCTCCAACATTTGTTGTAATCGAAGTTTATAACCTTCAACACCATTAAAATCCGTCAATGGTAAGAGCACAAAAATACATTGTTGACCTATATTGTTTTTAACATTCCATGCGCTATCAAGTCCGCGTTGGGAGCTCATAATTGAATGGGAAATTTCATCCGATTCTTTGTTATTGGTAATATGTATGCCGACTAAAGAACTGGCTTGTGAATAGGCTTTTGCATCATCAATACAACGTTTGGTTTGTAAAATAAAATATTGTAAATCAGTATTTTTAACGACGTAGTCATCAAATTGCACCATGCTAATTAAGTCAGCAATATGACCGCCTAAGACAGACAGTAAGTTGATGTTATCGGCTCTAAACGCTCTAAAAGGCATTTTATTGACTAATACAATCCCCCACACTTTTCCAAACACATCCACAATTGGAATCACGAGCAGTAATAAGTCACTGTATTCTTTTTCGGTGGATAAACTGGGTTTCAACATCGTAGTTTGTAATGTTGTCAGCGTTTTTTGCAATAATAAATCTTTTGGATTCACCTTAAATTCTCCACCGATAGAGGCGATGGGAGTGTTATTAAAATGACCAGAATGATCTAACGTATAAACACCTGCCTGTTGAATTGAGCCATAATCTGAAAAAACACGCAAAATTAACGCATTGAGATCAGCCCCCGCTGTTTTTGCCCGCATGACGTGTTCACGTACGACCAATAAACTGTCTCTTAGGGTACTTTTAGAGGCGGTTTGTTGCGCTAACCGTTCGTGTGATATTTTAAGAAGATTAAAGGCATTGGTTACTTCACCTAAGCGTTGATCGGTATAGTTAAACGAAACTTGTAATTGCTTTATTTTTCGCTCGGAATAATTACGAAACTCTCCAGCGGTTATGCTGATAAAAAAAATGCCTAACATGGTGGGAATAAAGGCCAACATATCCCAATCAGGGTAATAATAGCGATAGAGCCCACCCATCACTGCAATCACTAATAAGGTACTGTTGATGGCATAAGCAAACCCGTATCGAAGTCCCGCTAAAAAAGGGCCGATAACAATCCATGAAAAGCCATAAGTAGTAAAAAAATTAAGCGTTGGCGTAAATAAAAAGCCTAAAAAAATCCCTAAAATGGTTAAAATAATTGTTTCAACCATTGGCATCAACTGCTTTGGATTTCGTTTAGCGATGTAATCTTCTCGTAACATCGTCTTACTCCGAAAATATTAAGCCATCAATTAAAGTCGACATTAGCTTATGCGCAACGCCGCTCACACTCTCACGTCCCCAACCTGTTTTAGAACCCGATGCCGACCAAACAACTCTGTCTGTTGTTAAATCCGTTACCGTTAAAGTAACTCCTACCGCAGGTTCTGCATCCAAACCACTTTTATAACGCCATTCTTGAATGCTGCCGCTCACTGCAAATTGATATTTTTTATCAACGGCCCATTTTTTTGCCTGTAACAGCGTTTTTTTCTGATCTAACTCGGGCAAGCTTTGATCGTCACCTTCTTCTACAATATACGTTGCTAAGCCATTCATTCTTTTTTTAGAACGTAATAATGTCGTGGCAATATCGAGCGCTCGCTCCCCCGCTTCGGGGGTATCAGAATGATTAATAAACGGTAAAATCACCCATTGAGCCGAATTTTTGAATGGCGTTGTTTTTTGTATTTCATAAACAGAGCAACTGCTCAGAACCATTACCGATATCAGAAGTAATAATTTATGAAAAATAGGGCGAAATAATACGAAAGTAGGTTTTAAAGGCATAGGTTGACTCGCAAACAGGGCATGAAAAATTTAAAAAAAGATACAACTAAAATGTTTGGTGAAATTGAAATGCTTAGCATTTAAGATAGACACTTAACCTCATAACTTATTGAGGACTATAGCAATTTTATAGATATAGAAACAGTCTGATTGCTTAATAATCAGGTGTTGGTAGCATTATTTATTAGAATATGGATTTAATTGTGATGGTGTTCTCAAATCTATTATCAATCAACATTATCTAACTTTCAAGATTATTACACAAGGGTTGATTCTTGTTTTTATAAAGCCAGATTAAGCTCAAAATAAACATTTTTAGTGTTAATTGACGATAAGAGGCAATGAACCTAAAGCCCAACCGCCTCATTATAGACTAAAAATAAAATTTCGCATTATTAGGCAAAATTTAGAGGCGTAATTTTATAGTATTAGCTCAGAAACGAAGACGATAGAATCTTGTTATTTTATTTAACGCGAAATATCGTATGTTGATGACGTTGATACTTGCCGATTTTGCGCTTATCTGGCACACTTCATGTTCTGACTTTATATATAGGTCATTTATTTCACTTCCAACTAAAGGTTTTTTAATATGGCAGGTCGCAATCATTTATCCATTCCAGGTCCTACGAACGTTCCACACGAAATTTTAAGCGCGATGCACGTCCCCATGGAAGATCATCGTTCCCCCGATTTTCCAAAATTATTCAAACCTGTTTTAGAAGAATTAAAAAAAGTTTTTAGAACCGAAACAGGGCAAACGTTTGTATTTCCCGCCACAGGCACTGCAGGGTGGGAAATTGCGTTAACCAACACCTTAAATGCGGGCGATAAAGTTATTATTTATCGTTTCGGTCAATTTGGTCATTTATGGATGAGCATGGCAAAACGCTTGGGCTTTGATGTTGAAGTACATGAAGTCGAATGGGGAAAAGGCATTCCTGTTAATCATTTAGAAGCCCGTTTAAAAGACGATGTTAATCATGAGATTAAAGCGGTTTTAGCCACACATAATGAAACGGCTACGGGTGTCACCAGTGATATTCTGGGCGTTCGTAACGCAATGGACGCTTCAAGCCATCCTGCCTTGTTATTTGTGGACGGGGTTAGCTCCATTGCCAGCCTTGAATTTAAAATGGACGACTGGGGGGTAGATGCTTCAATCAGTGGTTCTCAAAAAGGCTTTATGTTACCTGCGGGCGCGGCGATTCTTGCCTTTAGTCAAAAAGCGTTGGAGATGACCAAAACCTCGACCTACCCGCGTTGCTTTTTAGATTTGGGTGATCAAATGGCGCAAAATGCCAATGGATACACCCCTTATACGCCGTCTACCCCCATGATTCACGGTTTGAAAAAATCCTTAGAATTATTATTAGAGGAAGGCATGGAAAATGTCTACGCCCGTCATCACCGTTTGGGGGAAGGTTGTCGTTTAGCGATTGCGGCATGGGGTTTGAAATTATGCGCGCATGAGGGCTTTGAATCGGATACCGTTTCCGCCGTCGTCGTACCCGAAGGTAAGGATGCCGCCCAAGTCATTGGGGTTGCTTATAATAAGTATAATATTTCATTAGGCGCGGGCTTAACTGAACTGGCGGGAAAAGTCTTTCGTATTGGTCATATTGGTGATATGAATGATGTGTCGATGTTAGGCACGATTGCAGGGGTTGAAATGGCGCTATTAGATTGCGGTTATGATATTCAAGCAGGCAGTGGTGTCGGTGCGGCTGTTGAATATTACCGCTCAACCGCAGGCTAATTTTTCAAGGGTAAATAAGTGATTTTATTTGCCCTGTTTTAAAGAATTACACACATCACACTATACTGTTCAATCTATGATTAAATCCTTTAAACATAAAGGGCTAAAAAACTATTTTGAATCGGGTAAAACCTCTGGGATTCAGGTAAAGTATCAACGCAAACTTAGAATGCAACTTGTTGCGATAGACACTGCGCAAATAATTGAGGATCTTGACTTACCTGGTTTTAAATTGCATTCATTAAAGGGAAGTCGTGCGGGAATTTGGTCCATCAGAGTAAACGGTAATTGGCGTGTTACGTTTGAGTTTATTGATGGCAATGCGTATATTTTAAATTATGAGGACTATCACTAATGACTATGCATAACCCACCTCACCCTGGTAAATTTATTAATGACGTTTACTTAAAACCATCAAGTTTTAGCGGTCGTTATTTAGCGAAACAATTGGGTGTAGCTCCCTCTACTTTAAATCGTCTTTTAAAAGGGCAAAGTGCGATTTCACCAGAAATGGCATTACGGTTATCTAAAGCTATCGGTCGAACGCCTGAAAGCTGGTTATTAATGCAAGATAATTATGATCTTTGGCATGTAAAAAAACGCATAAATCTTAGTAATATTCATCCCGTTAATTTTGCGACTACCTGAGAATTCTCATGAAAAATAAACAAGATTTAACCCCTATTGCAGGCGGTGGTTTATTGGATCGGCGGTTATTTTTAAAAAAAGGGCTAACCATTTCAGCCGTCGTCTTAAGCACTGATGCGTTGGCAAATAGCGAGCTTATTCGCCCTGAAGCGTCAAAAATAGCAGGTGAACCGTTTTCAAATTATGGTGTACCGTCTGAACATGAACGTCAAACTATTCGTTGGACAATGGGCAATAGTATGGCGGATGGTAACGGGGTTTCATGGACACCTTTGCAAGATTTGGAGGGAACGATTACCCCCAATGGTTTGCATTTTGAACGGCATCACAACGGCGTGCCGACGATTGACCCGAAACAACATCAGCTTTTAATTCACGGACTGGTCAATCAATCATTATTGTTTGAGGTTGACGATTTACTACGCTATCCGATGACCTCTTGTTTTTGTTTTATCGAATGTGGCGGTAATAGTAATGCGGGCTGGCGAAAAAAACCGATTCAAACCAAACTAGGGTATTTTCATGGCATGGCTTCGTGCAGTGAATGGACAGGTGTGCCGTTACGTTTACTATTAAATGAAGCTAAAATAAAAGGCCGGGCAAAATGGTTGGTTGCCGAAGGGGCAGATGCGTCCTTGATGAATATTAGTTTGCCACTGGAAAAAGCGTTGGATGATTGCATAATTGCCTTGTATCAAAATGGGGAACGTATTCGCCCTGAAAATGGCTATCCGTT
>JAGLEW010000062.1 GCA_023144875.1 Methylococcales bacterium | reverse complement strand
CTCGTGGCTCGCATGGGTATTTTCATTACAATGCGATTGTTAGTTGGAAAATTAATCCAGAAGGGCGAATTTCTCATGTGTATGCGTAATCTTTTAATCGGGTCATTATTGATATTTCCAGCCTTTATTCAGGCACAAGACAGCCCTACTTTGGGGAAACCTGTCTCAGAAAAAGTGGTTAAAAAATGGAATGGGGATATTTTCCCTAATGGTGAAGGATTACCGATTGGAAAAGGGACGGCAATGTATGGAAAAAAAGTGTATCAACAATATTGCTTAAGTTGTCATGGAAACGATGGCACAGGTGCAAGTGCCGATGAATTAGCAGGCGCACAACATGGCTTAAAAGATAATCCCCCTGATAAGACCATTGGTACCTATTGGCCTTATGCAACCACCTTGTTTGATTTTACCCGCCGTGCCATGCCATTAGATAAACCCAACACCCTCACCACCAATCAACTATATGCGGTAACCGCTTATTTATTACACCTTAATGGTATTATCAAAGAAAATGAAATTATGAATGAGAAGACTTTACCACTTGTCAAAATGCCGAATCGAGATGGATTTATTAAAGTGCATACGGGGCTTTGAGTTTTATCCCGACTCAATCAAAAAATTACTTTAATAGGGCGTATATTTTTATTTGATTAACTGAGCAATTGCGTCATCATCTAAGCCCATTTTTTGAGCTTTCTCTATAATTTTTTGACGTTCTTTTTGTAAATTTTCAGCGCCTTCTTTTCTACCTTTTTCAAGTCCTTTTTCGAGTCCCTCTTTACGTCCTTCATCTATAAAACGATTTTTAGCATTGCTCCATGCCATTTCATCTTTTATTTCAGATAAAGTATCGGGGTCGATGGTTTTTTCTTGAATGGCTTCGATTATTTTTTGCCATATATCATCCGAATAATCGGAATCCTCCATTTTTCCATCCAATGAATCTTCGATAAAATCCAGCCATTTTTTTATTTTTGGCGGCGTTTTTTCATTTGCTTGACGCGGGCATAAGAAGACTAAGCGGTGTGGGTAAACATCTACAATGCGTTGATGTTCATCAATTGGGTTCATATTGCTGACGGCGCAACTAAAATTAACGCTATTATCGCGAGGTGTGCTGGTCAATACGACGATGGTATAAACGGTTCTATCAAAACCATATTCTTTAAACCCACCAACTTGTTCCACCATGCTAATCAAATGATAATATAAAAAGCGGTCGAAAAAATCATCTTCTTTCACGTGTTGAATTTCTACGATAATACGTTGTTCTTCATCTTCGGCAAATAAATCGTATTTACTACGCACAAAGCCGATCGGTTTTGGGTATTCGTATTCGGTGTGTACTTCATCTATATTGAGTTCAATGTCTAAAACATCATTGGCAAATTGGCAAAAAACATCGGGTTGGCTGAAGGCTCGTTTGAAAACAGTGCCGTATTTTAAAGGGATAACATTCATAGTGTGGTATTTTTTGAATTTAAATAATGCTGCTATTCTAATCTTTCAGTACTCATTCTTCCTGAATTCGTACAATAACGGCAATATCTCATAAAAGCGTTAGCCTGAAACTAAAAGAGCTATTCAATGAAACAAACACACGATCTAAGATAATATGGTTGGGTATTAATTTTTAACCATTCTCAAATTATGAATGCGTTTCCGTTCTTTTTCTAGGTTACTGACTTTTCCTTTCCAGCCATAGGTGGGGTTAAGTTTATAAGCTGAAGTTGTCCCTTCTTTGACCTTTAAAATGATGCCTTTATCCACCAATATTCGCATTGATTTACTAACATCTGTTTTGTGCATTGATAACCGTTTCGCCATATCAACTTGCTTAATAGTAATGTAGTTTTCAAATTCCAGTTCGCTAATGGAAAGCATAAACACGCGTAATGTTTGCCCTGTCAGGTCTTTATCTTCTGCAATAATTGCTAATGAGTCTTGAAATGTCATCATCCATCGGTTACCTGTAATTTTAGGCTTAGGGTAAGCAATATAAACAAAATACCCATCCTTCTTCTCGCCTGTTTTTGCATTAATTGTGTAAACTTTCTCGTTCTTATCCATTATTTTCCCTTAAATTGGCATTAAAAATGCTTAGACTTATAAAGAGTTGGGGTATATCACAACAAGGTTGGATTATATCCCAACTTTTGGTTTTTACAAGCCTTAATGGGTAAGGGCTAGAGAAATTGTCTTATGTGTATGTTAAATATATAGGTAATATACTCCAAAAATTCAATTAAAACATCATCTATTGTAGTCTATGAACAATGTAACAAGCGTGAACGTCTAGCCACAAAAATCTGCTTAAATTTATACCTCGCAACCATGATCCAAGTTAATCGATATTCTCTAAAGCCCATATTTTTTATTCGAAAACGCTAATTTCACTGCTTTAAATAATATTCTTATTGTGATTATAATCACGTCTAAAGGAAGAGCTATGGATAAAATATTGAAAATTAATTAGAATGTGAAAAAAATTGTACAAGGGAATACACTAGACCTTTAGTTGTCGTCAATAAAAAATTGATGTAGTTAATAATAGCGTCAAGCTACTGAACTTATTGGTTAGCTGTATTTTTAATACTTCATTAAAATACTCATTAATTTTTACTTTATTTCAATTATGAAAAGATATAAAAATAAACTATTTGTTAGTTTGGTCTATTTATGCCTGCTAATTCCCTTATCATCAATGGCAAAACCCATTCCAGATTGGGCACGACTAGGACGAATAGCAGGGTTTGATGTCTCACCTGAAATGACCGATAACGACGTTGAAAGCTTGATGCAAACCCGTGTGATTGAAAATGTATCAGTGCTTGAGGTAGATTCGGGTTTAAGTGAGTATTTAAGTGAAAAACAGTTTCAAGATCAGCTTAATTTTTTAAGTAAAGTCGCTACCTCGGCGAAACAGAAAGGTTTACATTCGGTTATTTATTTTCCTGCATTGGAAGCGATTACGCCAAATGGTGAAACTCGCACGAGCACGATGTTTAAAGACCATCCTGATTGGGTTCAAAGGGGAATTGATGGAACGGCGAATGTTTTTTATGGCTCCAAAGAAGTGTGGGTTGAACCAGGCTCTGAAAGCGCATGGCTATCACCTAATACAGGGTATCGACAGTATTTTATCGACCGTGTAAAACGGCTTGCCACAACAGGGATTGATGGCGTTTGGCTTGATGTGCCTATTTATTTAGGAACAGGCACTAAATGGCCAGGAGCAGAACCCGCGGCTGCGAAAGTTTTTACCGCATGGTCACAGGCGAAAGGCTTCAATGGTGGGCAAGGTTATACCGTTCCTACGGTGGCGGATGACAGTCCTCGATTTAAGGCATGGATTCGTTGGCGGCATGAAAATTTAGCGGATTTTATTGATGAAATTCGTGCTGAAGCGTTGGAAGTGAATCCCAACTTTATTGTGATTGTTGAAAACTTTCCCACTGATTATGTAGATGCAACCGAAACAGGCTTAGATGGAAATTATCGCCGCAGTGCTGAAAATTATTTTCATGTGTGGGAAATTGATAGTGTTTCGAATACAAAAGCCATGAGCTGGGCGACGGTTGAGGAATTTAGTAATAAAATTACGCTTTTTAAATGGGTACGTAGTGTCGATAGGGAAAATCCTAGCTGGGCATTTTCGTATGGGTATCAACCATTGGATGCGGGTTTAACAATGGGCGCGGCCTTAAC
>JAGLEW010000061.1 GCA_023144875.1 Methylococcales bacterium | reverse complement strand
ACTGGCAAGGGACAAATAATCCTCAATCAACCCCGATTGCAATTGCAACAGGGCTTGGCATATTAGCCATAGACCCCATTCCTATTGATTATAATGATTTATATATGTTGGGCGAGGCGACTAAGATGAATCCCCGCTGGCGACCTTTATTGGAGTCGGCCACTGATCTTCTGTTAGATTCTCAAGTACCGTTCGTTTCAGGTCTTTTTTATAATGGCTATCAAGAGGATGGAACATGGACAGGGGATTTTGAAAACCGTGACACCAATGAGGGTAACCACTTAAAGACGATCCAAACCTTATGGATTGCGCTGCATTTAGCCAGAGCTTCTCAATTTGATGCCACTTTATTGGACGAGCAAAGACGCAGTTCAGCTCAAATAGCGGCTAAAAAGAGTTTGGACTTTTTTAAAGATTTTTACACCAAAAAGAAACGAGTTCCAGAGTATTTAACCGTTGCGGGGCTTGAAGTGAAAGATTGTGTGACCACTAATGTCCCCGATAATTGTCTAACGCCTGTCATTGATAATTCTAAAACGGGTGAGGTAAGAATTTATGCACTGTTAGCACGACTTGCACTGTTGTTTGATGACAAGGCATTTGCCCATCAACTGATTAATGATCAGATTTTGACAGACCGTATTTCAGACCCTAAACACCCACGGTATGGACAAATCGGTATTTCTACGGCAAGTGAAGGCGATGCAGATGCTTGGAGTACGCTCGAATCGGTCTTAACACTGTGCTTGGAGTCTTCAACCAAAGCGAGACCCCCTTCAATTGAGTATTCAAATAACCAAGCCGCGTTATCTAAGAATCTTGCGTTATTTCTTCCAGCAATTGACTATCAAATTGGGAAAGAGACACATTTTTATTCAGCAAATTTAGAATATATAGGGACAAACCCCGCAGGGGATTTACTTTGGACGTTGAAAAACTTTACACCGCATCAAGGCGCTGACCTAAAAACCGTAAGCACGCACCTTTCGGATCAACCTGCGAAATTTGCTTTAAAATTTGAATCCGTCTTATATGATAATAAGAACTATTGGGCTGAACTGGATTTTATCGGCAATAATGGTAAAAAGGGGGATTTAGTGTGGAAGTTACGTAAGTATGGCGTTAACGAAACGCAAAAATAACTAAGTATTTCAACAAAACAGGGGCACGCTTACTTTTAATGGTGAGAGTGCCCCTAAAATTAATCACTAAATGGGCTAGAGATAGGCCATTGTATTTAAAAGTATTACCCGAATTTGTATTTATGATTTAATGACTGAGTATTTAACTTGGTTATTAACATGAATTCTCTAATAAAACTCCCTTTTGAACACCGCTTTACGCGGCAACTCCCTGCTGACCCTAAAACAGATAATATTTGTCGCACCGTATTGGGGGCAAGTTATTCCTATGTCTCCCCGACCAAAACATCGCAACCTCAACTAGTAAGTTACGCCCAAGAAGTGGCTGAATTAATCGGCTTGAATATTAGCGAATGTCGCAGTCAACTTTTTACTCAAGTCATGACAGGGAATGAAATTTTAAAGGGGATGAAACCCTATGCTTGTTGTTATGGAGGTCATCAATTTGGAAATTGGGCAGGGCAATTAGGGGATGGGCGAGCGATTAATTTAGGCGAGGTGATGAACGCTGAAGGGCATCATTATACATTGCAATTAAAAGGCGCGGGGATGACACCGTATTCGCGTGGCTCTGATGGGTTGGCGGTGCTGCGTTCTTCGGTTCGGGAATATTTATGCAGTGAGGCAATGCATCATCTGGGGGTGCCGACGACACGCGCGTTAAGTTTAGCGTTAACAGGCGATCACGTGACTCGTGATATGTTCTATGATGGTCGCTCAAAAGCAGAAAAAGGAGCGGTTGTGTGCCGAGTTGCGCCCTCGTTTACACGCTTTGGCAGCTTTCAAATTTACACAGCACAGGGTAATCATGACTTATTGAAAAGATTTGTTGATGTCACTATAAAAAATGACTTTCCTCATTTAGGTACGCCTTCTAAAACGACATATATGGAGTGGTTTCGGGAGGTGTGTCAAAAAACCGCTGAAATGATTGTTCATTGGCAACGTGTTGGTTTTGTTCATGGGGTAATGAACACCGATAATATGTCAATTTTAGGGTTAACGATTGATTATGGCCCTTATGGCTGGCTGGATAATTATGATCCAAATTGGACACCTAATATCACCGATGCGGCGGAAAGTCGCTATCGTTTTGGACATCAACCACAGATCGCTTATTGGAATCTGACACAATTGGCTAATGCACTTTATCCCTTGATTAACAATGAAGCGGCTTTTCAAGAAGCGTTAGTGGTTTACGTGACTACTTTTAATCAGGGCTGGCAGAAAATGATGCAGAATAAACTGGGTTTGAAGCATGAAAATGAGCCATTAATTGAAGAATTATTACGCATTTTATCCTTAGTAGAAACGGACATGACAATTTTTTATCGACAACTCGCGACGCTTAAGTTTGAGGGACTGAATTTAGAAAAAACCAGTGATGATGAATTATTAGCCCCGCTAATAATGGCGTATTACCAGCTTGATTGCTTAACGCCTGCTTATAAACAGCGTATGGGGGCGTGGTTGCGTGACTATGGTAAGTGTTTACAAAGTTCTGAGGTTAATGATGAGCAACGAAAATTAGCCATGAATGCGGTGAACCCAAAATATGTATTTCGTAATTATTTAGCACAATTAGCGATTGATAAAGCCGATGCTGGGGATTTTTCGATGGTGGATGAACTATTAGAATTATTTCGTCATCCGTATGATGAGCAAAAAGATAAAGAACACTACGCTGAAAAACGCCCTGATTGGGCAAGAACGAGGGCAGGATGTTCTAAGTTGTCGTGCAGTTCTTAAGGAAGTGTGCACAAGATGAATCTTTTGATGAAGTGCCTTGTGTGGTTAGATCACGCACAAGAATTTGTAAGACGTCATTGGGTAACTGACCATTATGCCTCAATTATGCAATAAAGTCTGGAATTTGCAATGGTTTTCCGTTTTGAATGAGTAATTTTTAGTTAGTTTACTATGATAAAATGATAATAATTTGATACGCATTATGGATAACTGGAAATAAGCATGGCAGAAAATAGTAACGAATACGATAGCTCTAATATCACCGTTCTTAAAGGGTTGGATGCGGTTAGAAAACGTCCTGGAATGTATATTGGTGATACCGATGATGGCACAGGTTTGCATCATATGGTCTTTGAAGTAGTGGATAATTCTATTGATGAAGCATTAGCGGGCTTTTGTAAAGGCGTTGATATCGTCATTTTAAATGATGGTTCTGTCAGTGTTGCTGATGATGGTCGTGGAATTCCTGTTGATATTCACCCAGAAGAGGGGCGTTCTGCCGCCGAAGTGATTATGACGGTGTTACATGCGGGCGGAAAGTTTGATGATAATGCGTATAAAATTTCAGGCGGTTTGCACGGGGTAGGCGTGTCGGTGGTCAATGCCTTGTCTGAAACTATGATTTTAGAAGTACGTAAAAATGGTAAATTATATCATCAGGTTTATAAAATGGGCGAGCCTAAAGCCCCCATTAAACCTATTGGTGATGCCGAAGGGACAGGCACTAAAATCACCTTTAAACCCAGTACCGAAACCTTTTCGGATGTTGAATTTCATTATGATATTTTGGTCAAACGTTTAAGAGAATTATCATTTTTAAATTCAGGGGTACGAATTTCATTAACCGATGAGCGCCATGAAAAAAACGATGTATTTGAATCATCAGGTGGTATCAGTGCCTTTGTCGAGTTATTAAATAAAAATAAAACCCCCTTATTTCCTGATGTATTTCATTTTAGTGCCATGAAAGAGGATGTCACTGTTGAAGTCGCTTTACAGTGGAATGATTCCTATCAAGAAACCATTTTATGTTATACCAATAATATTCCTCAACGCGATGGTGGCTCACATTTAGCGGGTTTTCGAGGAGCATTAACACGGACTATTAATCAATACATTGAAAGCAGTGGTTTGGCAAAGCGTGAGAAAGTTTCAACAACAGGGGATGATGCCCGTGAAGGATTAACAGCAGTGTTGTCGGTAAAAGTGCCTGATCCTAAATTTTCATCCCAAACGAAAGATAAACTGGTGTCTTCTGAAGTGCGCCCATTGGTGGAATCCACCATGAATGAAAAACTGCAAGAGTTTTTATTAGAACAACCACAAATCGCCAAAACCATTGTTTTAAAAATTATTGATGCGGCAAGGGCGCGGGATGCGGCTCGAAAAGCACGGGAAATGACTCGCCGAAAAACCACACTTGATATTGCGGGTTTACCTGGAAAATTGGCGGATTGCCAAGAAAAAGACCCCGCATTGTCTGAAATATTTATTGTAGAAGGGGACTCAGCGGGTGGGTCGGCAAAACAAGGACGTGATCGACGTACTCAAGCTATTTTACCGTTAAAAGGGAAAATTTTAAACGTAGAACGGGCGCGTTTTGATCGGATGATTTCCTCTGACGAAGTGGGAACCTTGATTACCGCATTAGGCTGTGGCATTGGGAAAGAAGAATACGATCCTGATAAATTACGCTATCACCGTATTATTATTATGACGGATGCGGATGTCGATGGCTCGCATATTCGCACCTTATTACTCACGTTTTTCTATCGCCAAATGCGCGAGCTGATTGAGCGTGGTTATGTGTATATTGCTCAACCGCCCTTATATAAAGTCAAAAAAGGCAAACAAGAACATTATGTGAAAGATGATAATGAGTTAAATCAGTATCTTTTACAAATGGCGTTGAATAAAGCGGGTTTGCAAACAGATCCTGATGCGCCATTAATTCAAGGCGTTGGCTTAGAAAAATTAGCGCAAACATTTCTTGATGTGAGTCGTATTATTCGACAATTATCGTCTCGCTACGATGGCTTATTTTTAGAATATTTAACCTATATGCCTGCGGTTGATGAAACGTTAGCAGCTGATGGTCAAAATTTTTCGACATGGTGTAAAAACCTGCAAGAAAAACTCAATAATAATGAATCGCCTGCTGTCTTTAAAGTTCAGTTAAATTATAACGCGAATGATGATTATGATTTAACGATTAGTAAACGTTTGCATGGTATTGATAAAACGTTTGTGATTAGCCCCAATTTCTTTAAAAGTCAGGATTATCAAAAAATTGCGCAGTATGCGAAAGAGACCGTAGGGTTATTTTCTGAAAATTCATTGATGAAAATGGGCGAGCGTCAACACGCGGTGAAAAATTTTAAACAAGCGTATGAATGGATGATGCGAGAAGTAAAAAAAGGGCAACACATTCAACGATATAAAGGACTGGGGGAAATGAATCCCGATCAATTATGGGAAACCACGTTAGATAATAATACCCGCCGATTATTACAGGTAACGATTGAAGATGGTATTGCCGCCGATGAAATTTTTACAACGCTTATGGGCGATGAAGTTGAGCCGAGACGGAATTTTATTGTTAAAAATGCATTAGATGTCAGTAACTTGGATGTATAACCATGTTAACTTATCCTAATATTGACCCTGTAGCACTCGACTTAGGGATCGTAAAAGTCCATTGGTATGGTCTGATGTATTTACTAGGATTTGCTGGGGTGTATTTTTTAGGACAGTATCGCGCTAAATTCACCTATTCAGCCATCAAACCTGCCGCCATTGAAGACTTAGTTTATTACGGTGCTCTAGGGGTTATTTTAGGCGGACGTTTTGGCTATATTTTATTTTATAATTTTGGGTTATTTTTAGATAATCCGTTAATTTTATTTAAAATATGGGAAGGGGGAATGTCTTTTCATGGAGGGATGCTGGGCGTATTTGCAGCCATGTGGTTTTTTGCTAAAAAGCAGGACTGTACACTTTTTCAATTAACCGATATATTAGCGCCGCTTGTTCCTATTGGGTTAGGGTTAGGACGCATTGGAAATTTTATCAATGCGGAATTATGGGGGCGTGTTACCGATACCTCATGGGGCATGGTTTTCCCAAATGGAGGGATGTTGCCACGGCACCCTTCACAATTGTATGAAGCGTTTTTAGAAGGCTTGGTATTGTTTATTATTATGTGGCTTTATACCCAGAAACAACGCCCTACGATGGCGGCAACAGGGTTAGTGCTGTTTTTTTATGGCGGTTTTCGCTTCTTTGTTGAATTTTTTCGCTTACCTGATGCACATATAGGTTATTTAGCATTAGATTGGGTGACAATGGGGCAAATATTATCCGTACCCATGATTATTATAGGCGCAATTCTGTTTTATATGGCACACCGACGCGTGTCTAAGGCATAATCAGCGAGCTCATATAAACAACAAATTTTTATTTTATTTACAGAGAATTATCATGAAAAAAAATCACCTTTTAATCGTCGCTATAACGACGGCATTAAGTAGTATGGCTTTTTCAACCACAAGCTTTGCAGACCCAAAGGTCACTGTGGAGAATGAGTATGTTGATTGGCGCGTGTTATCGGTTTCGCATCGTAACGACAAAAAAACTTTACGGGCTATTTTAGGCAATGATATTGCCATCAAAGCCTCACGGGCAAATAAAACCAAACCGTGGCCAGAAGGCTCAATTATCGCAAAAGTCGTTTGGAAAGAAAGAACGCATCCAAACTGGGGCGCAGCGATTGTTCCAGGCGCATTTTCAACCGCAGAAGCGATGATTAAAGACAGCAAAAAATACGCGAGTACGGGGGGCTGGGGCTATGGTCATTGGGTAAATGGTACACTTGAAATGCACCCTGAAGCCAAAGCTAAAACGTGCTACGGTTGTCATCAACCCATGAAGGATAACGATTATGTGTATACCTTTTCAGCACCAATGACGGCTAAAAAATAGTCTAGTCTAAGGGTAACCCCAGCAGTTTGTTGGGGCTATCTTGATTCGCATAAATCGGTAATGTACGAATTCTTTGATCAATATCATCCACAATGAGCTGGTAAGCGGGATTGTCTGTGGAACCATAACGTTGTGTAAATGCTTCATTGGTTAGTTTTTCAGGTAAATCCCTTATATCAGGCATAAACGCTTTGTAATCTTTAATTTCAGACATTAGCTTTTGCAATCGTCTTGCACTTTCAGGACTTTGTGTGAGCATCTTTCCAAAATAAATTCCCGCTCGATCGCCTGCTAAATCAATAAAACTAAAACCACTGCCAATTTTAGCGTCTCTCACTTCTTTTTCTTGACCTAAAATAGTCGCAATAGAGCCTGTCCCTAGAACAGTTAATAGCGCGGAGGTCATAAAATGTTTGGCAATATCGGTACGTTTATATAAAAAAGTAGGATAATAAGTGATTTCAGAGGGCACATATCGTTGAATTTCAGCGCCATTGACGTAACGACTCACCACAATAATAACGCGTTTATTTTCAGCAATCGCCGTTTTTAAATTTGAGCGTTGATGGGCAATTTTAAATAACGGCTGTAGTAATTCTTTTAACGATAAGCGAAACTTTTTATCATGAACTTTGAGGGCTTGGTTAATCGCTTGTTGATAAAACCATAACGACTGCTGATCCTCTGTTAATAAAGAAATTAAAAAATCCGTATAGGTGAGCGATTTAAAATCATATTTCACCATCAGTGTATTTGGTTTGATCGCTAATTCTTTAATGGCTTTATCATAGGCTTTATACACTTTTTTAACCCGAGAATAACGGCAAACAAAGGTTAATAAAGCCTGCGAAAATTCATCGGCAATTTTAATATGTCCAAAGGTTAAGCCTTTAATTTTTACCAGTCGCTGGGGATAGTGATAGACATTAAAACCAACATTAAGGTAATCACCCCACATATTTTTGGGTAATTTTAATGCAATTTTCACCCCCAATTCATTCTTATTAAGTGATAACTTGGTTGCAACTTGTAAATAGCGTTTTAAAAAATAATTAACAATCTGGTTTAAATTTTTTTGAGTAAAATTCAGAGTTTTAATTTTATCAGGTCGATTATGCACCGACCGAAACATGGTTTTAACCGCTCGAATTTCATTTTTCTCAATTGAGTAAGGAATTTTAAGACTAGGGCTACTTTCAATCATTAACAGCAATACAACACTGCAAAAAATGATCGGTGCATCAAAACAAAAAAATAAAATCCGTAAGCCAATTTTCATCGCTAGTGATAATTTAATTTATACATGGCATGGTGTAAATACTCCGCTTCTAATTGTAAGTCGGCTTCGGTAAGAGGAAACTGAGACAACCAATTTTTAGGAAAATTTAATTTTATTTGTTTTTTATCCCGTTTTATCTCAAAATCAGGCAAACTTAAGGTGTGACGGTTTCGGTGTAAAATGACCGCCAGTCGTAAAATTATAGTCAATAAGGGGGCATGTTGATGCCACGGCCGTGGTAAGTCTTTAAAAGCTGCCTCTGAAAATTTCTTTCGATGCCCTCGGACTAAGGTGGATAATAAAGTTTGATCTTGGCGAGAAAACCCTGCTAAATCCGCATATTGAATAATATAAGCACTGTGTTTATGATACGCATTGTGAGCAATATCATGCCCAATTTCATGCAACTCGGCCGCCCAGCCTAAAAATTGCGCCATTGCTTTTCGGTCGTCTTGGGTCTGGCTTGGATCAAGTTGCTGTAATATATAATGTGCCGTTTTTTTAATATTATCACCATGTACCTCGTCGGTATGATAATTTTTTGCCAAAGTGGTCACCGTTTTAGAGCGAATGTCATGATCGTAAATACGGCCTAATAGATCATGCACCACGCCTTCTCGTAACGCCCCGTCTGAAAGCGTCATCTGTTGAATACCTAGTGCTTTAAAGGTAGCATAAATAATAGCGACCCCACCAATAAAAACAGGTTTGCGCTCATCGCTTAATTCAGGCAGTTTTAATTCATCAATATGTTTACAGGTTTGAATATAGTGAATCAACTTTTTTAAACCCGCAAGCGTAATGCCATTATTACTCCATTCTTTGGCGGCTAACACTTTGCCAATAATTTTTAAAGACCCCGAAGCGCCGATGGCTTCATCCCATTGAGTATAGGAAAAACGTCCTTGATACGCGTCTAGTTTTTGTTCGGCAAATAAAATCGCTTGTTGCAATGCTTTCTTAGAAATTTCTTCATTTTTAAAAAATTTTTGACTTACCGTCACACAACCCATATTAAGACTTTCTTTAATACGCGGCTGATCATCATGACCAATAATATATTCGGTACTGCCGCCGCCAATATCCATGACAAAGCGTGATTTTGCGTGTGAACTTAAACTGTGTGCCACCCCTTGATAAATCAACCGTGCTTCTTCAATCCCTGAAATAATATCGACAGGGTAGCCTAACGCCTCTTCTGCCTTGATAAGAAATTCACGGGAATTTTGCGCCATTCTCAGAGTATTCGTTCCGACAATACGAACGCTGTTCGGAGGGAAGTGTTGCATTCGTTGTCCAAACCGTTTCAGGCAGACTAATGCCCGTGTTTGGGTTTCAAGGGTCAAGTTATTGTTTTCATCCAGCCCTGAAGCGAGGCGAACCATTTCCTTCAGTCGGTCGATAACTTTCAGTTTCCCTTTTTTAAAACTGCACACAATCATATGAAAGCTATTCGAGCCTAAGTCCACAGCGGCTACGATGTCGGGTCTATTTTGTGTCACGAGAAATTGTCCTATATTAGTAATTACTAAAAATTAAACTGATAAAATTATAACGTTAATTTATACTAAACTCACTTTACCTTAAATTTTATTAGCCAATGAATGCACTTTCTTTACAAAATTTAACAAAAACGTATAGTAATGGATTTGAAGCCTTAAAGGGAATTGATCTTGATGTTGAAGAGGGTGATTTTTTTGCCTTATTAGGCGCGAATGGTGCAGGAAAATCCACCGCAATTGGTATTATTAGTTCATTAATTAATAAGACATCAGGGCATGTTAGCATTTTTGGGCATAATATTGACACTGAAAACCGTGAGGCTAAACGATGTTTAGGCCTTGTTCCTCAAGAAATTAACTTTAATTTATTTGAAACCGTTGAAAATATTTTACTGATCTATGCGGGCTATTATGGTATTCCTCGAAAAGAAGCTAAAGTCCGTGCCGAAAAAGCCTTAAAGCAAATGTACCTATGGGATAAGCGTCATACTATTTCCAGACGTTTATCAGGCGGCATGAAACGGCGAGTAATGATTGCACGTGCTTTAATGCACTCACCAAAATTATTAATTTTAGATGAACCCACAGCAGGGGTAGACATCGAAATTCGTCGCTCCATGTGGGAAATGATGGAAGAAGTCAATAAAGAAGGGACGGCTATCATTTTAACGACCCACTATTTAGAAGAAGCTGAAAATTTATGTCGTAATATTGCCATTATCCACGAAGGTATGATTGTGGAGCATTCTGATATGGCAACCCTGTTAAGTTACATCAATGTTAATCATTTTATATTAGACTTAGAAAAACCTTTAATCAACGTTCCAAATATTAAAGGTTATAAATTTGAATTAACCTCCGAAAAAGTTTTAAATGTCGCCATTCCTAAAAAGAATACCTTAAACCAGCTCTTTGAACAACTTTCAATGGTGAATATTCAAGTTAAAAGTTTAAAAAATAAATCGAACCGTTTAGAGCAACTATTTATGGATATCGTTCAATGAATACTTTTACTTCCCTTTATACGATTATTTACAAAGAAGTCCGTCGTTTTTTACGCATTTGGCCACAAACTCTGTTACCACCCGCCATTACTACTTCCTTATATTTTCTTATTTTCGGACGCTTAATTGGGGATCGAATTGGCACTATTAGTGGTGTCAGCTATATGGACTATATCGTCCCTGGTGTTATTTTAATAGCGGTGATTAGTCATTCTTACTCTAATGTCGCGGCTTCTTTTTATTCAACCAAATTTCAGCGTCATATTGAAGAACTGTTGGTTTCACCTGTGCCAAACTGGGTTATTTTAGTCGGCTATATCAGTGGTGGCATTTTACGTGGTTTATTGGTTGGTGGGGTGGTCACTTTAATTTCGCTGATGTTCATCACTGAAATACAGGTTCATAATCTTTTTATTATTTTATTGACGGCTATTTTAACCGCAACCTTGTTTGCCTTAGCAGGGTTTATTAATGCCATGTTAGCGGAAAGTTTTGATGATATTTCCCTGATCCCAAACTTTATTTTAACGCCTTTAAATTATTTGGGTGGGGTGTTTTATTCCGTTTCTATGTTGCCTGAAGTTTGGCAAAAAATATCATTGGCGAACCCTGTTTTATACATGATTAATAGCTTTCGCTATGGCTTCATCGGTGTCAGTGATATCTCAGTGGAACTGGCCTTAGGACGTATTATTAGTTTTGTCATTTTTTTAACGCTCATTAGCTTATGGATGCTTGATCGGGGTCAAGGCATCCGACAATAAAAATTACTCAAGCCTGTCTTTTAAGCCACCATAGCGTTGGACTTTACGGGAAATTGCGGCTTGAAACACTATTTTATTCGCCGAAACCTTAATGGTTTTTTTCGCTCGTGTTATCGCGGTATAAATTAACTCTTTGGTTAATACGGGGTTTAATACCTCAGGCAAAGCAACGAAGACCTCTTTAAATTCAGAGCCTTGGCTTTTATGAATGGTCATGGCAAATACCGTTTCACATTTTGGCAATCGACTGGGAAGAATTTTGTTAACTCGCCCATCGCTGGCTAAAAAATACACCATTAATTGATGGTCATGGTTTAGGCACAGACCAATATCACCATTATAAAGCCCTGTTGCGGGGTTATTTTCCATGATCATCACAGGTCGCCCCTGATACCATCGGCCTGATAAGTTTAATTTTTTTGCCACTGAATGATTGATGTCATGAACCCCATGAGTACCTTGTCGATTCGCACACAACACTTGAAAATCGTTAAAGGCATGGTAAATAGCCTTAAAATCAGCTTGTTGAGCAATTAACTCCAAATAATATTTATATTTATCTGCAATATACGTTATTAAATCAGCTTTAAAAAGACAAACATCCTCACCCGTTTCCAATAATTGCCATGCCTTGGATGATTGCTGCTGATTAATTGCCAGCGCTAAGGCTTTAATTTCACCGCCAAAACGATGCGATTTCAATAATTCAGTCGAATGTGCTTTTAAACTTGTGGTTAAATCGGCTAAAACGGAACCTGACTCCACCGAGGCAAGCTGATCTTTATCCCCTAATAAAATTAAGCGCGTATTAGCCGCCAACGCATCAACCAATTTACCCATCAAAGCAACATCAACCATTGATGTTTCATCCACCACCACCACGTTATAAGGTAATAAGTTATCGCGGTGATGTTTAAAATACGGCGATGGCGGCGGCTTTGCCCCTAATAAACGATGTATGGTGCTGACTTCTTCAGGAATCGCCTGTTTAATTAGCTCACTGCATTGCA
This sequence comes from Methylococcales bacterium, assembly GCA_023144875.1. Taxonomy (GTDB): domain Bacteria; phylum Pseudomonadota; class Gammaproteobacteria; order Methylococcales; family Methylomonadaceae; genus WTBX01. Next base: position 3,414 of record JAGLEW010000061.1, on the reverse strand, counting down.
ATCCCTGCTTACTAAAGCCAATGGATTCTTGCAAGCGCATCGCCGCTTTTCCTGTGGGGGCGACTAAAGCAATGCTCAGTGATTGGGCATTTAATTGTTGTAATAACGCTAAAATTTTAATGACGGTAGTGGTTTTTCCTGTTCCAGGCCCCCCTGTGACAAGGGTAAATGCCTGCGTTAATGCTTTTTTTGCCGCTTGGCGTTGCCAATCTATTTCATCCTCTAAAAAAGGGAAATACTGCGCTAAACTGGCATCTAAATGCTCATAGGCATAAGTAAGCTGTAATCGTTGTTTAATTTGATATGCTAACCGCGCTTCATAAAACCAATAACGATGGGTGTATAAACAATTTGATTGCACCACTAAAGGCTGAGGGGGGTTATCTAAGCCATTATCCTTAGCCACAAACATGGCTAAACCCGATGCTAAAACAACGGTTTGCTCATCGATATTAAGTAATAAGCACATATGCCCTTGGGATTGTTCAAATGAAAGTTGTGCGACAAGCGTATTAAATAATGGTTTTTGTTCGGTAGATAATTGACTGCGCTGGGTTAAGAAATCCGCAAAAGCACGATCAAGTCGGCTAAATTCAGAGGAAGGTAAATTTTGGACAGCCATGATTATTACAGGTAATGGTGTTGATTTTAAGCCGATTATTTTATACTGACCATCCCTAATAATACACTTAAAACCTTTTTATGAACCCTATCTGGCAAGATTTTTTACATTCCAACCGCGCTACTTTTGCAAATAAACCAACAACACTCACCCCAGCGTTATATGCAATCACAAAACTTGGAATATTAAGCGTTACAGGCGCGGATTCTACGCTTTTTTTACAAGGTCAATTAAGCTGTGATATTAAAAACTTAACCACTGAAAACAGTTTTTTTAGTGCATTTTGTAATGCAAAAGGGCAGGTTATATCAACCTTATTAATTGTAAAACAAGCCGATGGTTTTTTAATCGTCTTACCGCATAGCTTATTGTCAAAAGTGCAAAAAAAATTGCAAATGTATATCATGCGTTCGAAGGTGCAATTAAAAGAGGTCAGTTCTGAATTATGTCTTGTGGGTTTATCCGAAGAACATGCCACTGATGATAATTTTTCACGTCAGGGGGATTTAATTAAAATACCTCAATCGCGTTATTTAATGATTAACTCCGCCGAAGCAATTATTAATTTTTGCACTAAAAAACTAAATGAAGGTCTTTTTTTTCAAAAGAGCGACGGGTGGGATTATTTAGATGTCAGTGCAGGTTTAGCATGGTTAACACCAGACAGCAGTGAACACTATATCCCCCAAATGCTCAATGTCGAGAAATGGGGCGGAATTAGTTTTGATAAAGGGTGCTACACAGGACAAGAAGTAATTGCGCGTACACATTATTTAGGGAAAACTAAACGTGAATTAGTGGTCACTGATTCTAAAATAGCGACCAATACGGGAAATATATTACAATCTGAAACCTTTAACGATACCGAGCGCTGTTTAGCAATTATGTCGATTCAGTCTTGAAATTTACAAACAAAATTATGTAAATAGTGTTGATAAAAACGGTTCGCATAATCAAGCAGGGGTTTTGCCGCGCCCATAGCGACTGCATCCACCAAACAGTACCATGCGGCGATACCACTGGGTGGGTTGCCTTGTGTTAATCCCGTTACAGGATCAATTTCCACCCACGCCCATGTACCCGCTTGTGTGCCGACCAATTCCAACCATGAAGTAATAAAAAATGCCCCCAGATAAACCATCGGTGAACGGCCTTTATAAAGACAGCTTAAAAAAATAATAAATAAAAATAAGCCAATGGTATCGGGACGTTCTACAAAAGGACTGACACCACGCACCGCCCAAATACCTCCTATAAAAATGACTAATATCGAAATCTGTCGAGCATAGCGTTGAAATAAGCCAGAACGCCCAAGTGCGACCGCGGTTAAATAGACAATCCCATGACCTGCGGGAATATACATGGGGATATTTTTGAAGCGATAAATATAGCCTTCCATATATAAAGAGGCAAAATTTTCACCTAAGGTAGCAAACGCCATTGCCACTAAAACTTGCATTCGGATTAACTGGCTTTCACCCCATAACATTGGCAATAAAATGCCCCATGCAATCACAGCTAATACTTTTTGATGCTCTAATGGTGCACTGCCATCATAGGTTAAGGCAATGGTGACGCTTAAAAAAGCGACAAAACTAATTATATAATCGCGAGCGTAATGAGGGGCTTTTGAGTTTGGATTCGGGTAATGAGGGAGCATAAATCTTATTATGTTGGTATTATTTTTTAAGATAAGCGCCCAGTTTAACAAATAAAATTCACTTCATAACCTGTAAATTTACGAATATTTAATACCCCTGTGTCCAATAATAAATATTGCCCCTTAATGCCTTCTAATACCCCTGATATTTCGGCTTGCTTGTCAAAATTTAAAGACTTAACTTTAGTCGGGTAAGATTCAACAGGAAAATCAATTTCAACCATCACTTCATCGGTGAGTAAATTCATTGAACTTTTGCCAAATTTTTGTTCGAGTTGGTTTAACTCCACCGCACATTGATCTAATAATTGATCGCGTATCGCAATTAAATTTACTGCCTCAGCTTTGGATTTCAGCATTTTTTGCCAACTGGTTTTATCACTCACATGTTGAGCAATAATCACTTCCACCAAGCCTGATAACAATCGCGTTGAAACACTAAAAATAGGTAACGCTTGCACGGCACCCTGATCAATCCAACGTGTGGGAATTTGTGTGTGGCGAGTGATACCGACTTTAACCCCTGATGAATTGGCTAAATAGACAAAATGCGGTTGCATACAAAAATCATAACCCCAGTCAGGTTCTCGGCAAGTGCCTTGAGCATGATGACACATTTCAGGCTTCATAATGCACAGATCACAGGCGGCTAATAATTGAAAACAGCGATAACAATGCCCTTGGCTAAAACTTTTTTTAATTTTTTTATGGCAATGTGTACAGTTAATCACCCCATCATAAACAAATTTTATAGATTGTCCGATAAGCGGATTTAAATTCACGAGTTGATCGGATAAGGGTAATTGATACCGTACAGGCTGATCCCATGTCGATTTTAATTTTGATAAAGTACCTAGCATTTTAAGTCCAATAAGAGAGTTTTCATTTATTCAGCCACTTTCAAAAAATCTTGGCGAGCGCTTTTGGCACGACGAAAGGTTTTAAACAATTCCGTTTTATCTTCAGTAATTAACGAACTTTCAATCATGCCTAATTGCGCTCTTAATTCAGCGATTAAAGGGATAATTTTATCTTTATTCGCCATCGAAATATCTGCCCACATGGTGGGATCGCTGGAGGCAATACGGGTGAAATCACTAAAACCACTAGTGGCGTATTTAAAAATTTCAAC
>JAGLEW010000060.1 GCA_023144875.1 Methylococcales bacterium | reverse complement strand
CCTATCGAAGTAATTCATAATGCCGCTCATGATACTCGTCACAGTTCTGGTTTTCCTTGTCACTAGATAATGGCTGAAATATTTAGAGAGATCAGGTATTATCATAGGGTTAACTTTTCAAACTGAATAAAATAAAGATTATGACTCAAGACGAATTAAAACAACAAGTGGCAAAAGCCGCCATCGAATATGTAAAAGGTGAATCTATTATTGGCGTAGGCACAGGTTCTACGGTTAATTTTTTTATTGATTTACTTGAAGATATTAAAGGGAATATTGATGCGGCCGTGTCAAGTTCGATTGTCACCACCAAACGTTTGGAAAAAATTGGTATTCGTGTGATTGAACTCTCTGAAGTCGATCAAATTGGCGTTTATGTCGATGGTGCCGATGAAGTTAATCCACAAAAGAAAATGATCAAAGGTGGGGGCGGCGCTTTAACACGCGAGAAAATTGTGGCCGCTGTCAGCAAAAAGTTTGTTTGTATTGTGGATGATTCTAAATGCGTTGATGTCATGGGAAAATTTCCCCTACCGATTGAAGTCATCCCTATGTCACGCAGTTATGTGGCGAGAGAACTTGTAAAAATGGGCGGTCAACCTGTTTGGCGAGAAAATTACCGAACCGATAATGGCTGTGAAATTATTGATGTGCATAATTTAAACATTATGGAACCCATGGAATTAGAGAAAATAATTAATAATATTGCAGGCGTTGTCACGGTTGGCTTGTTTGCGTTGCGAGATGCTGATGTGGTGTTAGTTGGAAAAGGCACCAACGTTATTACTTATTAAAGTAATGCTTCAAAATTTTTGATAGTGCAATAACCTTCAATTGTTTTAGGAGGTTGTTGACTATCGGGCTGACTAATCGCAATTAATTGCCCAACACCAAACTGCTTAGCGGCCTTTAATACCGCTAAACTGTCGTCGATCATTAATGTGGTTGATTTATTAAACTGAATTTTTTGATGGAAGGCTTTCCAGAACAGAGGGTGCTCTTTCGCAACCCCAAAATCATGAGAACAAATAATCGCATCAAAAAAAGACTGTAAACCCGTTTTTTTCATTTTCAAGCGAAGACTGTCTTGATGCGCATTCGTCACTAATACAACCTGTTTTTGGCTGTGTTGTAAGGTCGTTAAAAAATCCATGACATAAGGTAAAATGGAAATTTGATCAGCAACGACCGCTTTTAATTCTGCGATGTTTAAATCAAGTGTTTGAGTCCAATAATCCAAACAATACCACTCAATCCGTCCTTCCATCTGCTTAAACAGAGGGACTAAGACTTTTTTAGCCTCAGCCCGTGTGATTTTATTTTTTTCTGCATATTTTAAGGGCACTAACTCACACCAAAAATAATTATCAAACCTTAAATCCAGTAACGTACCATCCATATCTAATAATATGGTGTCACATTGCTTCCAGTTCTGCATATTTTTAAAGGATGAGATTACCAGTGTCTAAAACTACCCGTATCAAGATGGACAAAATTTGAGCGTCTATAATAGCCTACACCGCCTTGACGTAAGGAAATAGCGGCATTACGAATATTTCGGCATGAGACATTTTCTATCCGAATATCAATGGCTTTTCCCAGCATATGCTTACTGGTTCTTGCAACACCCCCTGTTCGAGAACGAAGGGAGGCATTCGTTTTAGGCGAACGATAACCTGAAATAATACCAATAGGTCTTTGCGTTTCAAGCGTTGATTGTAATTGATACAAAAAATTTAAAAGATTAGGATCAATATCAAGCACATCATCGGTTCTATGATCTCTTAAGATATAACTAATTTCTTTCAATGCTTCGGGGATGTATTGCCCCTCTTCAAAATACGGAATCGTTAATTTTTCATCCGTATGTAAATTATTAAAGCTTAATTCTCTCGCCTTGACGAAACTGTACTTCATACTCGAAGACGCTATTTTTGGAAAGCCTACGGCGGCAACCGAACCTGCTGCAAACAATTGTAAAAATTGTCGCCTTGGTATTCGTCCCGTTTTAATGGTCTGATTTAAATTATTTTCTGTCATTACTGAATACTCGTGTTTTTTAAGTGAAAAATTACGCACCCCAAACATCCGATATTGTAAGATCGCGTTTCAATAGGCGCTCACTGTAACATAAAACCCTTAAAGTCAAAATTTACGTCCTAAAAACCTCGTCTTGATTTAGCTTATAATCCCCTCTGAAATTGGTAAAAACTAGCCTTGTTGTTTTTAAGTATAGCTTAAAACAAGATGGTTTATTTTCACTCTAGCCCACACTCTATACTGATTCTCTTGGTTGTTTTTCCTAATTTCAACGCCGTTAACTGCCCGCCCCACAAACAACCTGTATCAATTCCACAACAGTCATTATCTTCATAAAAGCCAAGGGTTGACCAATGCCCAAAAATAATTTTTAAATCGGTACTTTGACGAGATTTAACCTGAAACCACGGTTTTAAAAAGTCAGGTTGTGTTCCAATTTGATCTTTATGCTTAAAATCCAAGCGCCCATCTTCATCGCAATAGCGCATACGTGTAAAACAATTCAAGATGAATTTTAACTGCTCGAATCCTTTTAAATCTTCGGACCAATGGTTAGGACTATCTCCATACATACCTTTTAAAAGCGCCAAAAAATGTTTACCTTGCAAAGCCGCTTCCACTTTAGCCGCCATTTTCTTACTTTGAGCAATATCCCATTGTGGGGGTAAGCCCGCATGTAATAAGCCATAGCGATGATTACAATGAAATAACGGCCGATGACGTAACCAGTCCATTAATTCATCCCGATCATGCGCTTTTAAAATGGCACTCAGTGAGCTATTTAGTTTTATTTTTTTATTTAAATACACGATCGCGAGCAAATGCAAGTCATGATTCCCCAGCACACTAATCGCACTATCACCTAAACCTTTAATGTAACGTAAAGTTTCCAGTGATTTATCACCTCGGTTCACCAAATCACCCGCAAACCATAATTGATCTTTTTTAGGGTTAAATTTAATTCGGTCAATTAAGCGTAATAAATCATCATAACAGCCTTGAATATCCCCAATTGCATAGATAGCCATCAATTAAAATACAAGCATAAGACTGTAGGCCGCGCCATAAGTCATCATAAAATAAATAAATGAAACCGCTAAACTTGCAAAGACATTAATACTTAAAACCTGTTTAATCAGATAAGTCACCAGACACATATCCCAAAAAATCAACACACCAAAGACCACATAACTTAAAAAATCATCAGTCACTGTTAGCCACATGAGCGTGGGAACTGCAAAAATAGCGATGACATTCTCGCACACCAAAAAAGCCGTTGCCACTTGGGTAAATGCTTGATAATTACGATTCAATGACATCATCATGGCAATAAAGCCTAGGGTAAAAACCGTTTCCAGATTCACCTCTATAAACGCTTCCCACGGCGGAATCATATTTACCTGCATGAATAGCTCAACAAAATAATAAATAACAAGATTCGCTTTAAAAAAAGCATCCGAACGAGGGAGTTTTAGTGGGTTTTCACTAAAAAAACATAAAGGAAAATAATATTTTAAAAGATCCATAATCAACAGCCATTAAATGAAGTTAAAGTAAATTACAATGCCTTATGCAATCGTATCCACAGTATCAAATGAATAAATTTTACGCGCTAGTTTCTTCTAGGAAATAACCCTAATTTCGATTTTACAGGTGGTGTAACGATGGGCGGTGTAACCACAGGTGGTGGTGCGGTCGAAGTTTCAGGTTGACGAAATTCAGACACACGAGGGGCAAGTGCTAATTCGCTAAAACTTTCATTCAACAATTGTACTAATTCTTGGGTTTGCTCTATGAGTGATTTCAATTTTTTACGATTTTTACGATTATGTCCAAACGGCTCTTTAATCGAGAAAAGTATCCTTGTAAAGCTTAAGCTTTTTTCAAATAACCCTGCAAGGTTTTCCATTATCCCCAGTTTTTTTTGACGCTTATAAAGGGTTTTTAATAAGAGTTTTGCATGAATTTTACTCACAACGAGGTGCAACGGTACAAAAAAAAGAATTAAAACCGTCAAAAATATCGGCCCAATAATGGGATCAATAATGGAGTTTAAAATAATTCCCCCCATTGTAATTTCAGCGAATAACATCAAGGTCACAAAAAAACCCATGACAATTAAGGTGGTCACATTCGAGCGCTCTTTCCATTGGATTAATACCTCCGACACTTCAGGTATAATAAGATCATCCACATCACGGATACTTTGCTCTAAATTACGCAAAACGCGATAAGTGCGATGATATTCCACGTTTTCTAAGCGTTCATCAATGGCTTTAATCCCATCTAAACGGACATCATCTGAATCCGACAACACCACATAATGCCCTGTATTTAAGCCTAAATTCGCTAACCGTTGTTGCCATGAATTAATAATTTCATTACTTTGCGCAATATCTAAACTCATATCCGAATGATCGACCACATACACTAAATTATGCGTATCTTGACAGGCAATAAGTTCATCCAATAATTCTTGAATCACCAACGGTTCTGAATCAAAAATATCGGTAAAAATAAAACTAGCGTCCGATATTTCCAAGACATGTTTCATTAAAAACTTTTGTACCGCACCGCTGTCTTCTGTCAATGGGGGCGTATCAATAAAAAGTTTGCCAATTAATTTATCGCTGTGAGAGGTTTTTAGTTCAAGATGGGTATTAATTTTACCGCCTTCGCCTTTTAAATTTTGCTCAATTTTATGGCTAATTTGGTAAAAGGGCAGCTTATGATCGACATCAAGTGCCACACCGGGGAGGGTTACTTCGGTTTCTTGAGGGGTATATTGTAAAACAGTAAATTTATGATGCGCCGCATACGCACTTGAATGATTGGGTTTAGAGCCTAAATAATGTTCAATAAAATCATTTTTAATTGGCGATGCACCACCAATAAGACTCACAACAGGCCACCAAGAACTTTTACAAGCCGTCGATTCACTCTCATCAAGTAATCCGAGTGTATATTCAAATTCATCCAATTGATGAAAAATCGCCCCTGCCTTTTTTAAAATAGGCTGCGTATCCGCAAAGTAATTTTCCAAATTAACTAAATGCTTGCTTATCATTTTATCAGCCATCAAATCCCCTAGTTCCATATTGTTATTGATAGCATGTGAGTATACACCTAAGCGCTGAATTTATAAAAAACTAACCACGGGCAATCAATGATTTAAAATATTCTCATTCACTCATCTTCATTAAAAACCTTAAAAATTATGCGTATTAAAAACCACCAACTTAGCCATGCAAAAAAAATTGCCTCTCCTAATTTTAATGACCGCCCTGATGAGGCCGATATTTCACTCATTGTCATCCACAACATCAGTCTGCCACCTGCTCAATTCTCAAAGGATTTTGTAAGCCCATTTTTTTGTAATCAGCTAGACCCTACTGCTCACCCTTATTTTAAAGAAATTCATGCACTCGAAGTTTCTGCCCACGTCTTTATACGCCGTTGTGGTGAAATCATTCAATATGTCCCTTTTAACAAACGAGCGTGGCATGCAGGAAAATCAAGCTACCAAGGGCGTGAAAATTGTAATGATTATGCCATTGGTATAGAGCTTGAAGGAATCGATACTCTCGCCTACACTCAGCAACAATATCAGCAACTAGCGGTAGTAATTCAAGCGCTAATACAACAATACCCCAACTTAAATCAACACACGATCACAGGTCACAACATCATCGCCCCAGAACGTAAAACCGATCCAGGTGAGGCTTTTTTATGGCCGTTACTTTCTCAATTGCTAGAGCATAAGCTATATAATAAGTAGAGCCGCCTTATTCATCCACCACCCATTCCTCTAAAGCAGCAATAATTTCCCGCGCTTGTTTGGCACTGGAAATATTAAATTTAGACTTAGGTTTGTATTCGCCATCGCGTTTTTGATAGCGTCGAATCGTGTATTTATCAGGACTGTATTCCTCTTTACTGCGGTTCCAATCCTGATAGCGATACATAATCGTTGCCCATGCCCCTTTGGTTAATACTTTTTTATCTAATTCTTTAATTGTTTCAATGCCACCGTCTTCGTATGCCACTGTAAGATCATCAACTGTTTCTGCCATTGTTCGTTACCTAAAATTTTAACGTTAAAAAAAAATTAAATTATTACAGCCTTTTTATCTGTAAAGACCCTCATTACATCAATTACTAATGCTTTACTTTATTATAGTTGACCGCTAGGCTATGGTATAAAATGGCATCACCGAAAAGAAAAATAAAAATTTTCCTAAAGCATGAGACATGATAATGACCTTACGACACAGCCTGCTAACTATCATCACTTTTTTCGCCCTCACTCAACCTATTATGGCGGCTCAAGATGAAATAAAATGGAACACACAACTGAAAAAGAATTACTTTTCAGGAAAAAACATTCAAGAATCATCCGATGTTATTGAATTAAAAACCCCTTATCGAGCCGAAGACCCTGCTCTTGTGCCAATTAAGATTATCAGTAAAATCAAGCAAACAAAAGAAAAGTACATTAAAAAAATCACTGTTTTTGTCGATAAAAACCCCTACCCCTTTGTTGGCGAGTTTGAACTTACCCCTGAAACGGGTAAAGCCGATTTGGCCATGCGTATTCGCGTCAATACTTACAGCTATATTCGAGCAATCGCTGAAATGAATACAGGCGAATTGTACATGAACAAACAATTTGTAAAAGCCAGTGGTGGCTGTTCTGCCCCGATTGGTGCAGATTTAGAAGCGGCGATGAAACGATTGGGTAAAATTAAATTTAAAGTCGGAAAAGAATTACCCATCGGCAAACCCACCCTAGCCCAACTCCTAATTAGTCATCCTAATATAACGGGTATGCAAATGGATCAAGTCACCCGCTTTGTCAAAAAATCACATTTTATGGATAAATTGACCGTCACTTTTAATGACAAACCCATCCTTACCGCAAAAACAGACATTGCTATTAGTGCCGACCCTAATTTTCGCTTTTATTTTATTCCAAAAGCGGCAGGTATTTTAAAAGCACAATTCAGCGACACCTCTTGCGAAACACCAACCAGTCGTAAAGTTTGTAAATCGGGTAAAAGCTATAGCCAAAGTTATCAGTTAGCACCTTAACGCAGACTGAAAATATTGGTTCAAAAATCGTTTTTTTTTGCAAAAAAATAGTTTATTACTATTCTTAAACCCAATTGAAACACCTTACCACTTCCCCATAACCTTTCGTTAAAAATACTTATCATGTTACTAATCCCCGCAATTGATTTAAAAGAAGGAAAATGTGTTCGCTTACGCCAAGGCCGAATGGAAGATAATACGGTCTTCTCGGAAGACCCCGTTGCCGTGGCAGGGCGCTGGGTTAAAGCAGGTGCTAAGCGTATTCATCTGGTTGATTTAGACGGCGCATTTGCAGGCAAACCTAAAAATGCGGATATTATCCATCAAATTGTTGAAACCTATCCTGATATTCCTGTACAAATAGGCGGTGGGATTCGAGACGAAGAAACCATACAAGGTTATTTAAATGCAGGGGTTAAATACGTTATTATTGGCACTAAAGCCGTCAGCGCTCCTCATTTTGTCCGTGATATTGGGGTTGAATTTCCAGGTCATATCATTATTGGTTTAGATGCTAAAGATGGAAAAGTCGCTATTAACGGCTGGTCAAAACTATCACACCATAATGTCATTGATCT
>JAGLEW010000006.1 GCA_023144875.1 Methylococcales bacterium | reverse complement strand
AAAGCTTGACGGTGATGTGTCAGCGTTATCCTGAAGTGCACTTTGATTTTCACCCACATAATGATTATGGTTTAGCAACGGCAAATGTGATGGCGGCGGTTCGTGCGGGGATTAAATCCATCCATTGCACGATTAATTGTTTGGGTGAACGGGCAGGGAATGCTTCTTTAGCACAGGTAAGTGTCGTCTTGCGCGATAAAATGAATAAAAAGTTATCCATTGATGAAAGTCATTTAATGCGAATTAGCCGTATGGTGGAAGATTTTTCAGGGAAAAGGGTGTCGTCAAACGCGCCTATTATTGGCAGTGATGTGTTTACACAAACGGCGGGTATTCATGCCGATGGTGACCAAAAAGGGGGGCTTTATAAAAGTAAATTAGTTCCTGAACGTTTTTCACGTCGCCACAGTTATGCTTTAGGAAAAATGAGTGGTAAAGCCTCTTTAAAGAAAAATTTAGAATTATTAGATTTAGAATTATCGGAAGAAAATCAAAAAAAAGTATTAGCCAGAATTGTTAAATTAGGTGATTCTAAACAAAGAATTAGTTTGGATGATTTACCGTTTATTATTGCCGATGTGCTTGAAAGCAAAAATTACCATCATATTAAATTAATAAATTGCACGATTACCAGTGGTTTTGATTTAGAAGCGACCGTGAGTTTACGTGTAAAAGTGAAAGGGGTTGAATATATTGCCTCAGGCTCTGGAAATGGGGGGTTTGATGCCTTTGTGGATGCCATTAATAAAGTGATGAAAAAACACGATTATGTGTTACCAACATTATTAGATTATGAAGTAAGAATCCCTAAGGGTGGAAATACACATGCGATTACGGAATGTGTGATTACTTGGGAGGGGGATCATAAGGTACAAAGAACTCGCGGTGTGCATTCAAATCAAGTTTTTGCCGCTGTCTTAGCGGCACTTAGAATGATTAATTTAGAACTGCATGAGCAACAATAAGCATTTATTTCACCCCTTTTAAAATAGAAAACTCAGGTTTTTTATGTAAACGTGGAAGAGGGGCTTTAGGTTTGGTAACCACTTTACGTTTAACGACAGGTGCTTTAGCTTTTAAGGTCGGCGTTGGTTTTTTAACTACCTTTTTTGGTGTTTTGTCTAGACGTGGCGGGGGCGGTAACGAACTACGTGTAGGTTTTGCGGTTCTAATGGTGCTATTGCTCGAACGATGATAACCACTTTTTGTGGTTTTTTCCTTTGATGGAGTCGCTTTTAAACGTGGCGGTGTAACAGACCTTGTTTTAGGTTTTTTAACTACTTTTTTTTTAAGTGCAGGCGGCGCGGCGATTGGCTTTTTTACTTGAGCCGTTGTTTTTAACACCGGTTTTTTAGTGGTTGGTATTACTTTTTTAACCACTGCTTTTTTTAATACAGGTGGTGCAGGTTTAACTATTTTTTTTGAAACGGGCGCTATGTTTTTTTTTAGCTGAACCTTTGTTTTTTTTGTAACCACATTACGCGGTGGGGGTGGGCGTGTTCCTAGCGTAGGGGGTTTAGCTTGCGCTAATGTCGATTTTTTAGGCGCGGCTGTTAAAGGTTTGGCTTTGAATGTTTTAACGGGGGTAGGTGCTAATTGTGAATCGGGTGAATCCTCAATCAACGACGGTGGTGGCATTATAATTCGAACGCCTTTATAAAGTGCAACGGGAATACCATTACTTTCTGTTAATGCTTTTTTTAACAAACTATCGCTGATATTAATAGATTGCCCTACAGATGCTTCTTGAATCAAGGTCCTCGCTTCTGCCTGCCTTGTTTGATAGCTGCGTCTATTATCATCTAAGTCAGGGTGTACCGAAATATAAAGCCCGTTATCGGACCAACCCACTTTAATCGGGTTATTCAAAATTTGAACGACAGTGCCTTCTTTGATCGATGGAAAAATACGTTCTATATCTTCAGGGTACATGCGAATACAACCATGGCTGACGCGCATACCAACCCCGAGAGGTTTATTAGTACTATGAATTAAATACCCTGCCCGTCCTAAGCTCATCTTATATAAGCCTAGTGGGTTATTAGGTCCTGCAGGCCATACGGCAGGTAAAATTTCACCTTGAGCGGCATGTTCTCTACGAATAGAGGCAGGCGGTGTCCATGTGGGGTTTTTGGTTTTTTTAACAATACGGGTACGTCCTAAAGGTGTGTTCCAGTTTTGACGACCAATACTAATAGGGTGGGTAGTGACCTGCCCGTTATGATAATAATACAATCTGTATTCGGGTAAATTTAATACGATACCTTCGCGTTCTATTTTTGGTAAGAGGTAACTTCTTGGGATAAAAATATCTTTGCCTTTCCCTTTGCTGGTCGTTTTATTCCCTTCTTTATCGAGTTTGGTAAATAAAGAAGGTTTACTCGGTAACCAGCGATCAACCTTTTTATTCGCCCAAACAATTTGGTTTTGACCTAAATCGTGTTGTCTTGCAATATCAAGTAAGGTTTCAGTTTTAAGCGCTTTAACAATTTTTTTCTTAGCGGGATTTCCGAGAAGCCCATTGTTTTCTGGGGGCAAAGGGAAAGTCAGTGCATTGGCATTGTAGCTTAGTGTTAATAAGATAGACGCGGCTAAGCAATTAAGTTTAACGGGTAATTTTTTCATTAGTTTTTCATCTCTCCGCCGAAAACCTCAAGCAGTCTCGGTAAAAAATTGGCCAATTCTAAGGTCATAATTGAAAAATCGGCATCAAAACGTTCGGCTTCTGTTTCGGCATTTGTATCTTCGATTTGTTCTTGAATTAAATCTAATAACCGCAAACGTTTGATGGCGAGCGCTTCATCGAGTACAAATGAGATTCTATTGTCCCAATTAAGCGCTAATTTGGTGACTAATTTTTGTTGTTGCAGATGATTTTTAATTTCGGGGAGTGATAAATCATGGTTTTTACATCGGACAATCCCCCCTTCTTCCTCGGTAGAACGCAGCTCGCATTCATCTTCAATCGTAATGCCTTGAGGCGTTTCATCATCCATCAACCATTGAGTCATTACTTGACTGGGGTTATTGACCGTATTAATAGGGACAAGGGGTAATGAGCCTAGGCATTTTCGAAGATGGCTGAGTAAATCTTCGGCTTTTTTAGTAGAGGCGGAATCAACGACAACCCAGCCTCCTTTTGGATCAATATACGCATAGGTTCTACGTGAAAAAGAAAATGCTCTGGGTAATAATTCAAAAATAATTTCATCTTTGAGTGTGTTTTTTTCTTTTCTAGACAGTTTTGAACCTTGCGAGGTTTCAAGTTCTAAAACTTTTTCTTGTACGATTTCATTGATGACGGCACTTGGCAGAACTTTTTCCTCTTTTTTCGCACAAATCATAATAAAACCATTGGCTTCATGAATTAATAATTCAGAATTACCGCCCAAAGGTGCCGTCCAGCCAAAACTGGATTCATCATGACTGCCACAAGGACGAAAAATCATGTGCTCTAATTTTTCAACCAGTTCGGTAGAGGAAATAGTAAAGGTTTCAGTAAGACGAAAAAGAGAAAGATTTTTAAACCACATAGTGTTAATGATCGAGTAATAATAAAAGAAGGTTAAGAAAAAAGGTGAATAATTTAAGCAACGGCTACCCGCAAAACTTTTTCAAAATTTTCTGCGTAATGTTTAATTCGAGAGGCTTTATCCATGCCATTAATAATTTTTCGGGCATTACGATAATCGGTATGATTGTCGCTTAAATAGTGACTTAAACGCCGTCCCGTAAAAATACCATGCCGCATACCATAAGACATAATTTGATAGGCAATCACAGGGTCTAAGGCTTTTTCAGGGTATTTTACTAAATCATGACCTAACACTTGACCTAGTTTTTTATAGTTTTTTTGCCATGTAATTTGAACAAACCCTCGCCCACGATATTTATAACCATCGCCTCGTCGAGTATTCCCATTGGCTTTTGCTCTGGCTCGACGGCGTGAACTATTAGCTAACACAGGGTCATAGCGGCTAAAGTAAGAGCGACCTCCGTATTCAGTAATGGGTTGATAGCGGTTGGCAGTTTCATGCTTGATGGTAGCGAGCATATAGGCGATATGCTGAATTTTATTAATATGTTCGTCTTCTTCAAAGGAATGCAATAAAGAATTTAAACCATTAACTTGCCCTTGCTTTAATGAGCCAAAAACACGCCGATAAGTGCTAAAAAATTTACGCCGATTAAATTCTTCCACATGAACATTTTCATCAACTAACGCACCATCTTTATCAATATCAACCTCTTCGGGATTTTTTTCAGGTTTGTTGGCGGTTTCGTATGGATTGACTTCAACATAGGCATTTTCAGACTCAAACATCCACCGAAAGGTAAAAAAGTTTTTAACTTGTGTTAAGAGACTGTCTGATGGAATAATAATTTTTTGACCAATTCGAATACGATTGGCATTTTTAATTGAAGGGTTTGCTTTTAAAAGCTTTCCTAAGGCAATATTATATTTTCGAGCAATTTTATCTAAACTATCGCCACGTTTAATCGTATAGACATTTGAAACTTCCGTTTTTTGTTCTTCAGTTTCTGGCGTTTTTTCTTCAGAGTTTATCGTTTTGACAGGCTCTACTGGCGTTACAGGCTCTACTACGGTCTCAACTGGACGTGATGACCTTGAGCTACGGGCTGAACGTGGGCTTTTTGATCTGGATCGAGACCTAGTGCGTGTTCTACGACTTGGGATTCTAATAACTTGCCCTATCCGAATACGGTGAGCATTACGAATACGAGGGTTTACGGCTAATATTTGTGCAACTGTCACATTATAGCGCTGGGCAATTTCACCTAACGTATCGCCACTTCGAATGACATGACTCATTTTATTTGTCCCTTGTTATTTTCTTTAATAGTATAGTATGGCTTGGATTATGCCGAAAAAGCACACTGGTTACAAGTTTAAGAGGAATTCTCCTCATTTTTTAAATGAAAAAATGTTAAGCGAGGAAATATTTTTATTTAGGCTATTTCTTGTAATACTTTTCGTAGATAATTTAAGTCATCTAAAGTAACCTCGGCCCAAACATCATTATTAGCTTCTATATAATCTAAATCAATCATAATTTCTGGAATAATTTGCTGATAATCTGTCGTTTTTTTTTCAAAAATATGAAAAATAATTTTTTCAATTTCTTTTGCACGTTTTGTAAGTCGTGATCGTCCCCAAACGCCTAATGTCCCTGATAATTGTTTTTTTTCCATTTGAACTTGTTTTGCGATACGTGCCAATAAAACACCGTAAAGGTAAGATAAATCGGGATCTAAAGGATCATTCATAGGCAGTCATGTGCATAAAGTAAGGCAGTCGCAATAGAAACCTATGATAAAGGGCTATTGATAAAGTAGGTTTTAATAGTTGCATTGATTGGCGTACTAATCGGATACATTTGTGATTTTACAGTTTTTTTTAGCTATTACTCAATACTGAATAATCATAAACCTTTTTATCTTTAATTTTTGAGGGAAAAATCAAGTTATTATTAATACACCATTTTAAGCAAAATTAAAAATAGCACCCAATAACCCACCAAAAACACCCCCCCAGACGACTAACCAGCCTAAATGTGCTCGGATAATCGCTTGAACCATTTCTTTGACGATTTGGGGCGTTAACTCATTTAAACGTTTATCAATCACTGTTTCTATTTTAGTTAGAATGTCATGACTAATTTTATGGGTTTGTAAGCTTTGCTTCAGTGCTAATTTAAAGTTATCTGAGGCGACCATTTGTGCAAGTGTTTGTTGCATTTTGAGGGTAAATGGTGCTTTTATGGGAACGAGCGCCTCTTCACCGCCCATCATTTGTAGCATGCTACCAAAGGATGATTCCATAATCGCAACCACTAAGCCTTCATAAATTTTGTCATAATCCACCGCATTTAACAGCGGCTGCAGATCCAAAACTTTATCACCTTGCTGTTCTTCAACCTCAATAAATTGTTCAATATTTTCTACGGTAAAAAATTGCGTCATCATGAGGTTTTTAATGGTGGTTTTAAATTCCTCAAAACGCTCTGGAATAACCCCTGACCCATATAAATAGGGCACTTTTTCAAACAACATATGAATGGCGAGCCAATTGGTAATAGCACCTGAAAGGGCAAAAAAGCCAATAGATTTTAATAGCTCACATTCGGATAAATAAGCGATGAAAATAATGAGTAACGCCAC
>JAGLEW010000059.1 GCA_023144875.1 Methylococcales bacterium | reverse complement strand
GATGGTATGATGCAAGGAGTCAATGTCGAGGCGACCTTAAACCTTGCGCGTGCCATTAATATTCCCGTCATTGCTTCAGGCGGTATTACCAATATGGATGATGTTCATGCCCTTGGAAAAGTAAGCAGTGAAGGCATTACCGCCGCCATCACAGGACGCGCTATTTACGAAGGTACATTAAATTTTGAGGAAGCGGAAAAAATCGCCGAATCCTATCGCCCAAGCTTTGAATAAACATTTTTTATAGGCTTTTTTATGGAAGGACTGGAACACCTATCAACCACCCTCGCCCTGACTATGGGCGTGGCATGGGCAAGTGGCATCAATCTCTACGCCACAATTTTAACGTTAGGGATACTTTCTTATAACGATCAAATTAATCTGCCTGCAGATTTAGAAATAGTTGCCAACCCATTGGTCATTGGCGCAGCGGCGTTAATGTATGCCATTGAATTTTTTGCCGATAAAATACCAGGCGTTGATAGCGCATGGGATGGTATTCATACCTTTATCCGCATTCCTGCAGGCGCGTTACTAGCTGCCGCCGCCATTGGCGATGTCAGTCCTGCTGTGGAAATCGCGGCAGGCATTGTTGGTGGAGGATTGGCGACCAGCACCCATGCCACCAAAGCAGGCTCAAGATTATTAATCAATAGCTCCCCCGAACCCTTTAGTAATTGGGCAGCCTCCATTGGTGAAGATATTTCCGTTATTACGGGCATTTGGATGTGTCTCACCAACCCCATTGTATTTTTGATTCTTCTTGTTGTTTCAATAGGCTTAATGATCTGGCTATTACCTAAAATATGGAGTAGCATAAAAAAAGTTTTTTCCTTTTTTAGTAGCTTATTTAATGCCAATTCATCTCATGAAAATAACCGACCGCCACCCTCTTAAAATAAAATGCTAACGCGTCAGGTTTTTTTATTTATTTTTTTATATTTTAATCTTTCCATCACTTATGCACTCTACCAAGCACCTGCAACTGAAGAAACCTTTTTAGGAAAAATTGAACCTTTTTGTCCCGATACCGTTGACCCAAAATGGCGTGAAGCGCAAACCATAGAATCCGTTGCCATTGCCGCTTCCCCTATTTGCGCCCCAGATAACCCGTATAATGTTGCCGCATTTGTGAAAGGCATCAACAATGTCTCAATGACAACCTTAATGCAAACGCCTTTATCAGAAGATTTTTTAATTAAAAAAAATGATATCGACGGCGATGGCGATCCCGATGAAATCCACATTCGCCTTGAAGTGATCGAGCTCAATGGTTTTTCCCCCGATATCAAAAATCCGATAACAACCTATAATATTGCCCCTGGTATTCAACCAGGTTTTTGGGCATTTGCGCCAAAAAGTCGAGGCATGTCAACGGAAAGTTTTGCCAGCGTTATCGCCAACCCTTTATTACGTCTACCCTCACCTTCAATACGAGTAGAACAAGGCGATAAAATCATCGTTACCCTTGAAAACAGTCATTATTTTCCACACAGCATTCATTTTCATGGGGTCGATCACCCTTTTTTAAAACACGATGGCACTGGAAACGATGGAGTACCACAAACCAGTAATAAACTGGTTTTATCAGGGCAACAATTTTCCTATGAGTTAACCCCACGACAAACAGGCACCATGATTTACCATTGCCATGTACAAGCGCATACTCATATATCTATGGGCTTAATCGGGATGTTTATCGTCGAAGAAAATCGCCCTAATAATTGGGTGCAAACCTTTAATATAGGCGCTGGTTTTGTCAGGCATTCCTCGGTAGCGGTTAAAGAAAAATACAGTAAAGAATACGATTTACAATATCAAAATTTGGATAAAGAACTGCATGAAATCATCCAACAAGGCAATGACTCACGCCTATTAGCGAAGGCGATTAATCGAGATTATAATATTACCGAAAGTGATTCTAATTATTTTATTTTAAACGGCCGCTCTTTCCCATACACCTTACGAGATTCATTAATTGTTATCAAACCTGAAGAAAAAATAAAACTTCGTGTTTTCAATGCAGGCGATGAAACCGTTGCCTTACACATGCATGGATTTAGACCAACGGCAACACATTTAGATGGCATAGAACTCAAACCTGAAGCACGTATTCAACGCGATGTTTTTAATCTAGCCGCCGCCCAACGAACTGATTTAGAACTCTATGCCCATAATGATGGCTTAAATAATATGGGTGAAGGCATTTGGACCTATCACGACCATAATGAAAAAGGGGTGACGACTGACGGTATTTATCCTGGAGGACACATAAGCAGTGTCGTATTTGAATCTTTTTTAGGTGAAAATGGGATGCCAAAATTAAAAGGCGTGGATGTCAGTCCTTTTTTTACCAAAGAATTTTATCAAAAAAAATACCCTATTTGGAATCTCTCCGATAAATATAAATTTTATGGCAATTTAAGTCATTCAAAAACACAAAAAACGGCTGAAGAGGAAGGCGACATGGACATCACTCAGCTCGGTATTTTATTATTGCAAATTCTTTTGTTAATAATGACAATTTTTATTGCTCGGAAAAAAATAAAGGCAAAATCATGAACCCAAATAGCATTATTTGCTCCAGTTTTGTGGTTTTAGGGCTATTTTCTTACCCCATTAGCGCAGAAGAAAATCCCCATCAACATCATATGATGGCAATGCAAATGGATAAGTCGGGCATGGTCATGAATGAGAATAAAAATACGCTACCAAAAGATTGTACTGAAATTTCTGAAGATATTACCCTTAAAGTCACTGCAGGCACTCAGTTTGCAGAACAATACTCTGGCACTGTCTTTGGTTTAGACCAACATCAATGGCAAGTTAAACCGTGCAGTCGAGTCACCGTGGAATTTACTAATAAGGATGAAATTCGTCATCAATGGATGATACATGGCTTGCCGAAATATTTGTACCCTCAAGGTATGTTTCATATAGAGCTTAATGGTTCAGGCACTAAAACAGGCACTTTTATTGTCCCTAATAGTCATTTTACCTATTTAGTTCATTGTGATATTGCTCAACACATGGAAAAAGGCATGAAAGCACAACTTAAAGTTGGAAATGGACGCGGTGACTTACCCAGTATTCCAGGAATTTCAGACCCTACGTTTAAAGATAATTTTGAGATTTTACCGCAAAAAAACTAAATAATAACGCGATAACACAAGCAGCCGCCGTCGTACTATAAATAATTTCTGGCTCAAACTGTTCCCAATAATGCCCACTTAAAAAACTACCGAGCATCCCACCAAAACCAAAACTAATACTACTGAATAACGCCTGCCCTTTTCCTTGATGCTGATCACCAAAATAAAGATGCACCAAATGAATCGCCACCACGTGCGAAATACCAAAGGTCAGGCCATTCAGTAATTGCGCACTCGCCACCCAATATAAGGAATCGGCGAACCAGCCAATCATTAGCCAACGAATAATACTTAAAAAAATACTTCCCATTAAAAGACAACGCAACGAAAAGCAGGCCAATAATTTTTTCATAAAAAGCAATACAATCACTTCAGACACCACTGCCAATGCCCACATTCGTCCAACAAAAGCCCCTGAATAACCTAACTCTTCCAAATAAATACTGTAAAACACATAATAAGGCCCATGTGCCGCTTGCAACAACATAAACACCATTAAAAAAGCCAATGTTTTTGGTTTTTTAATAATTTTCCAGACACCCGTTACTTTTTCAGCCTCATGAAAATACTGTTTAACCTCTGGAATCATCAAACTAAGTAACCAAATAAAAACCAATAAGCCTGTTGCTATCAAAGGTAATTGATCTATTCCGTAATTTTCTAATAAAAAACCAATGCCCATCACCGAAACAATAAAGCCAATTGATCCCCATAATCTCACATAGCTGTATTGATGCGGATTCTCTTTTAAATGACACATCGTAAGTGCTTCAAACTGTGGCAAACAAGCATTCCAAAAAAAACTAAAGCCAAACGTGATGACCGCAAACCACAAGTAACCCGATTTAAAGAAAAAACCAATAAATAAAAAGGCCGCAAAAAAAGAACAGGTACGAATGATTTGAAGCCCCTTACCCGTGCAATCGGCAATAATGCCAAAAATATTAGGTGCAATAATTTTTGTCCCTAACAATAAAGCCGTTAACTCCCCCATCTCAAGCGCACTAAACCCTTCAGATTTCAAATATGGATTCCAATAGGGTAAAAATAACCCAAACGTTGAAAAATAAAAGAAATAAAAACTAGAAAGTCGTCCATAAGGAACTTTCATTCATTCACCCCGATTAAAAAATCGCCAGTGTACGCCAGTTAAAAACATTATCAAACAGAAGCTTGAACCAACTTTTTCAACAAAAAGATTTCGATGCTGGTTTTCTATGCTAGATTGAATAATATATCCTTTAACTACACGTTAAATCATGATTCCTATTCGAGATTCGATCACCACTAAAACACGACCTTACATAAGCTGGGCGTTGATTGCCATCTGTGTCAGTATTTTTTTAATAATGACTTTTTTAATGTCAACACAACAACAACATCAAATACTTCATTATTTTGGCGTCGTCCCTGTGCGTTATTCAGACCCTGCATGGGCGGCAAATTTTGGTTTACCCCCCGATCATGGATTGTCTTTTTTAAGTAGCTTATTTTTACACAGCGGCTGGACACATTTAGGGCTTAACGTTGTCTTTCTATGGATTTTTGCGAAAGCGATTGAAGATAAAATGGGACATTGGTATTTTCTCATTTTTTATTTATTGTGTGGGGTGATTTCAATGCTGATTCAGTGGTATTTTTCATCTAAATTAGCCATCCCTATCATCGGTGCATCGGGAGCTATTGCAGGGATATTAGGCGCTTATTTCTTTTTATTCCCCTATGCTCGCGTTGTCATTTGGGTTCCTATATTTTTCTTACCCCTATTTTTTGAAATTCCAGCTGTGGCTTTTTTAGGCTTATGGATGATTATTCAAATACACCAAGCTACCAGTGCGCTATTATTTGAAGCCACGAGCGCGGGAGTTGCATGGTGGGCACATATTGGCGGTTTTATCGCAGGTATTGTCTTACATCGCTTTTTTTTAATCGCGCCCCATGAATCTTGAGAATCTTTATAATGCCTGTCTCTGCCTTTAAACTACACGCCGCGGTACACCAATTAGAATCAGAATTACTATTAGCGTACCCTACTGAATCTATTTACGGCTTGGGCTGTGACCCTTTAAGCGAACAAGCCGTTTCTCATTTATTAACGCTAAAACAACGTTCCATCAAAAAAGGACTGATTTTAATTGCGGCTCATTTTTCACAACTTGAAAATTACCTAGAGGTTGATGAAAAAATATTCAAACGCTTACACGCACCCACGCAAGAAACGATTACATGGCTAGTTCCCGCTCAACAATGGGTGCCTAAATGGCTCACAGGTGAACACAAAATGCTGGCGGTAAGAATCACGAAACACCCGTTATCTAAAGCGCTATGTAAGAAATTTGATGCGCCCATTGTTTCCACCAGCGCAAACCCCAGTCATTTAAAACCTGCACATACCGCGTTACGTGTCCGATGTTATTTTCCAACGGCCAAAAATTTAAAAATTCTGCACGGGGTAACAGGCGGTAATAAAAATCCTTCTAAAATTTTTAATGCCGTAACAAGCGTACAATTACGATAATATTAAGGGGTATTTGCTAATAAAATAACTCGCTTAGGCGCAGGAAGTCCTTCACAGGTTAAATTTTTATTAGTAGGGTCTAAGAAATTTTCTAATGAAAAAAAGCGCATCCAGTCAGTTGAACGTTGTTCTTCAGTTGAAGTTTGAGTCACATCAATCAGGCGAATATTTTGAAAACCACAACGTTTCATCCAACTTATTAAGGTTTTACAACTGGGTAAAAACCACACATTGCGCATTTTAGCGTAACGCCCTTCTGGCACTAAAGTTTCGCCTAATTGACCCTCTATAATTAACGTTTCTAAAATTAATTCGCCGCCTGAGCGTAAGGTATCTTTTAAAGCAAATAAATGATCCAAAGGTGAACGCCTATGGTATAAAACGCCCATCGAAAAAACGGTATCAAACAGATGGGTTTCAGCGGGAAGCATTTCTAAGGTCACAGGTAAAACATAGATAGGCACACTGCCACTCAGTTTTTTTATAAAATGAAATTGCATCACATTAATCAGCGTAGGATCAATACCTATGATGGCTTTTGCACCCGCCCCTAACATGCGCCAACAATGATAGCCATTGCCACAACCGACATCTAATACCAGACGATTTTTTAAGGGGCTTATCTCATTTTCCAGCCGTTGCCATTTCCAATCAGAGCGCCATTCACTGTCAACATAAAGACCAAATAATGAAAAAGGCCCTTTACGCCACGGATGAAAACTCATTAATTGCGTTTTTAAAACCTGCCTTTGTTCCACACTCAGGTCTTCCATTGTCCCTATTTGAACCTGAGACTGATTAAAAAAACACTGTGATGGCATTGGGAAGTCCAGTGTTTCAATTGCAGACTGCCATTTTGCAGAGGTTCCGTGACGCTTAAAGCAAAAAGCATCTGTAATTTGTTGAGGTAACTGCGTTCGCCATTGTGTATTGCCAGTTGCCTCAAGCAAGGCATAAACAAATTGATAATCGTCCATGTTAATTTAAAATATCGTGCGTATGACTTAATGATGAGACGTTATTATTTTGAAAAAGCGCCTGCATTTCGTTGTTGTAACGATTTAATCACGGCACCTAGTGAGCCAAGTTTTGCCATTTCATTTTTAAAGCTGGTGCGATAATTTGTGACCAGACTAACGCCTTCAATCATAATATCATAGGCTTTCCATGTGCCTTTTGATAAACGCATTCGGTAATTAATTCCAATAGGTTGTACTCCTGGTTGTAAAATTTCCGTTTTTACGATGACTTTTTTAGCACCCGCTTCCATATTTAATGGTAAATAACGCACAGACCAATCATTAAATTCTAAAAAAGCCCGTGAATAGGTTCTAATCAAGAGTGTTTTAAAGGCTTCTTGAAATTGTTTTTTTTCATCTGCAGTGGCATTTTTCCAATGTTTGCCTAACACTAACGCCGCAATATAATTAAATTCTACTTGTGGGTAAATAGCCGATTCTACAAACGTGGTTATTTGTTTAAAATCCTTTGTAAAACCTTCGTCTTGCATTTTTAGCTTAAGTTGATTGGAAGCCGATTCAATTCCTTTTTGAGGCGCTAATAAATCAGCCGCGAACACTTTAGTCAATGGCATTAAGCCCACTAAAAATCCAAAAACAATCAATAAAATAAACGTGGAATAACGTTGAGATTTCATCATAAAATTTACCTTCCTAAAATAAAAAAATCCTATTCAAATAGGACTAACCCTAAGAGACTGCTACAATAAATTGTGTCATCCAGCAATGGTTAATTCTATTTTTACGCCATAAAAAATGAGGGATTTTTGTTCGTTTTTAATCAATCCAACTCATTCTACAACACAAGGATAAAATGAAACATAATAGCACCAATTTTCCCTTCACACGCATGAGAAGACTACGCGCTCATGACTTTTCTCGTCGTTTTGTGCAGGAAAACACACTTTCTGTGAATGATTTAATTCAGCCTTTTTTTATTATTGAAGGCCATAAAATACGCCAACCAATCAAGTCAATGCCAGATATTTATCGCTTAAGTGTGGATTTATTAGTAGAAGAGGCCGCCATTTTAGTCGAGTTAGGAATTCCTGCGGTGGTGTTATTCCCTGTGACGGAAGCCAATAAAAAAAGCACTTTAGCGGAGGAAGCTTATAATTCAGAGGGATTAGCTCAACGGGCGATAAAAGCCTTAAAGCTCAATTTCCCCACACTCGGTGTTATTACCGATGTCGCTTTAGACCCTTTTACCACTCATGGTCAAGATGGTTTGGTTGATAAAAATGGCTATGTCAGCAATGATAAAACCGTTGACATTTTAGTCAAACAAGCGCTATCTCACGCAGAGGCTGGGGCGGATATGGTGGCACCGTCTGACATGATGGATGGACGCATTGGTGCTATCCGCCAAGCGTTAGAATCACACGACTTTATTAATACCCAGATTTTAGCGTATTCAGCGAAGTACGCATCTAGCTTTTATGGCCCTTTTCGAGATGCGGTTGGCTCGAGTAAAAACTTAGCAGGTGGAAATAAATACAGTTACCAAATGGATCCTGCAAACTCAGATGAGGCATTGCGTGAAGTAGCTCTGGATTTACAAGAAGGCGCGGATATAGTAATGGTAAAACCTGGAATGCCCTATTTAGATATTATTCGTCGAATAAAAACAGAATTTTCAGTGCCAACGTTTGCTTATCAAGTCAGTGGTGAATATGCGATGTTAAAAGCGGCGTCAATTAATGGCTGGTTAGATGAGGAACAAGTAGTATTAGAATCCTTACTTGCTTTTAAACGGGCAGGTTGTGATGCTATTTTAAGCTATTTTTCAAAAGAGGTTGCTGTCTGGCTTAAAAATCGTTAACCAAAAAAAACCCTCGGTTTAACACGAGGGCTTTTCTGTTACTATTCTACGAAAACATTACCAGGAGGGTGATTTCTTTCCAAAACTTGTTCTTGACTTTGATCAGCCGCTTGAGGCACAAGATGCTCTACTTCTCTTTGCTTTAATAGCACAACTAATGTGATCGTAACAACCGCAATCGCACCAATAATTTTAAAAAAATTATCTTTTTCTTTTTTTTCAGCCATTCTTTTATCCCCTGTTTAGGATTGAATTTAATTATTATAATGTTAAAAGCCCCTTCAATAAAACAAAGGAGCAGTACTTTAAGGTTATAAAACCAAAGCACCTATTGTCGATCGTGAAGTCTAATATTTAACCAACAGATGTATTTTTATCATGACGGTGCTAGAAATGTCAAAATAAATTCTAAAATAAAAGGGTGCCTTTCCCTATTCTATAGTGATCAGCTTGTTCAAATTAATCGCTAAATAACTGCCAGTATTGACTTTATTTTATTCAGCTTAGGTTCAGGTTAATTTTTAAAAAAATCACTCCAGCATCAGCACGTCTTGCTTCTGTTATTTTTCCATAAAAAGAACCGCTCTATTTTACGAGCATTCCCTCTTTAACAATGTGAGTTATACTTAAGTCTCTATCTTTCGTTGAACGTTTAATAAACCATGCTTGAGTATCAAAAAGAATTTATTACTTATGCGCTTGAATGCGATGTCCTTAAATTTGGTGAATTCACCTTAAAGTCAGGTCGTATCAGTCCTTATTTTTTTAACACAGGACTATTTAACACAGGTACAAAAGTTGACACATTAGGACATTTTTACGCGCAAGCGCTCATTGCATCAAAGACTCAGGTTGACGTCCTTTATGGACCTGCTTACAAAGGGATTCCACTGGTCACAGCCACCGCAATCGCTTATGCTAAATTATCAAACAAGGACATCCCTTTCGCCTTTAACCGCAAGGAAGCGAAAGACCACGGTGAGGGCGGCGTATTAGTCGGCGCGCCTCTGCAGAAAAATATCGTCATTGTTGATGATGTTATTAGTGCGGGTACATCCGTTCGAGAATCCATGGAAATCATTACTCAAGCAAAAGCCACCGCTGTTGGCGTACTTATTGCTTTGGATAGGGAAGAAAAAGGCGAAAATACCTTATCAGCAACACAAGAGGTACAACAAAAATTTAAAATTCCTGTTATACCTATTATCAATTTAAGTCATATTATTGAGTTTTTAGAAAATGACTCAAAAAACAATAACAACTCGCTTAGCTTGATTAAAAATTACCAAAAATGCTATGGAATTTTAGAATAATACGCGTGATGAATCTTTAAAACAGTTTTTAATATATTGGTCTACAATAGATTGTTATAATAATCACTTACATCTTTACTTAAATATAGTGTCTGTAGGAAAAAAGCTTGCCATGGGGAATTTAGAATTCAAAGAAGAGCTGCATGAATACGCACAATGGCGTAAACAACTAACCAGCTCAATAGAAATGTATCGAGAATGGCGACGTCGTTATGGTATGAGCGATGTGCATAGTACAGATATTCTCTTAAATATATTGAGTGGTTTAGAAAATGACCGAATCACGCTCGCCTTTGCTGCCGAATTTTCACGAGGAAAAACCGAACTTATTAACGCGCTCTTTTTTTCTGAAACGGGTATTCGATTACTACCCTCATCACCAGGTCGAACCACCATGTGTCCGACTGAAATTTTTTATGATAAAAAAGAAGGGGCTTATATTCGAGTTCTTGACATAAAAACGCGTCTTGAAAACACCTCATTAATTGAATATAAACAAAAACCTGAAAGCTGGAAACAAATATCTTTAGAGGGAAAAGCTCCTATAGAGATGCAAGAAGCGTTTAAACAACTCATTGCCGTTAAAACCGTGCCTGTTGAAGTGGCGGATAAACTCGGCTTATGGAATGCAACCGAGGCAGCCGAGCAAGGACTTTCCAATGCTATTGAAGTTGAAATCCCTTGTTGGCGACATGCATTAATCAGTTTTCCACACCCTTTATTGAAAGAAGGGCTTTCAATTTTGGATACCCCTGGTTTGAACGCACTGGGAACCGAACCTGAATTAACCTTGAGCATGTTACCTAGTGCACAAGCGATTATTTTTGTATTAGCCGCTGATACAGGCGTGACCAAAAGTGACTTAACGATGTGGAAAAATCACATTTGCAGCGCTCGCAATAATAAACAAGGGCTTGCTGTAGTCATGAATAAAATTGACTCTATGTGGGACGACCTTGCAGGGGAAGTTGGCTATGAAAATGCGATTAAAAAACAAATTCACACATCTGCGTCTATTTTAAAACTTGATGAAGAGTTAATTTTTCCTGTCTCCGCTAAACAGGCCTTATTGGCAAAAGTTAAATCGAACCCCCCCCTTTTAGAACGCAGTCGATTAAATGGTTTAGAACAATATCTCTCCGATGACATTCTAAAACAACGGCGCAAAATTTTAATGTCCAGCATTCTCAAGGACATTGGCTTTTTAATTAATGAATCATCCAACCTAACCGATTCTAAATTAACCAACGCGACCCAACAGTTAGAAGAGTTTCAAAAGATTGATTTTGAAAACAAAGATATGACGGGTAAATTGATGTCTGAAACCCGTGACAGACAAAAAGCTTACACCCTAAATGTTGAAAATTTTCAAGCCAGTCGCCGCGTTTTTACCGTACAAGCTAAAATTTTAATTAAATCTTTTTCAAAAGAAACGGTTGATGCCATCATTCAAGAAACAAAAAATGACATCAGTAAAAGCATGACCACTTATGGCATGAAAAAAAGTATTAGTAAACTATTCAATGACTTAAGAGACTTACTACAGGACTCTATTGATATTACCAATGAAACGCTCCGTTTAATTCAAGCCATTCACAAAAAATTTCATGATGAGTACGGCTTTAAAAAGATTGAACCTAAGTTATTTTCAATCAGGCAATATCAGCGTGAATTAGAAGCTGTTTTTGACGAAGGGGAAGCCTTTCGCTCCAGTACAAAAACCACCATGACCGAACAAAGCGTGGTTGTCAGTCAGCTTTACAGCACTTTGATCGCTAAAGCTCGAAATATATTAAAACAAGCTTATAAAGATGCGTTAACATGGAGTAACGGCGTTTTAATGCCATTAATGCATCAAATAAAAGATCATAAAAAACAAATTGAAAGTCGTTTACATATGTTGAAAAAAATCAACGAATCAAAGGGAAGTGTTTCTGAAAATATTGCGCATTTAAGATCTGAACTCGAACCCCTAAAACAGCAACGCAAAGAATTGGCTTTTATCATTAAAGAAATGCAGGTTGAAAGTTTCGCGGATCTTTCAGAAGAATAACGCCTTTACTCAAGAATAAAAACCAAGAAGCGCGGTACAATAAACGCTAGTTGCTGTAAAAATTCATAGTCGTAATATTCTTACGTTATTCCCCATGAAAATTAAATTTTTTGTTTTTATTTTTAGTATTCTTTATTTTAGCAACCTCTTTTCAGCAGAAAAGACAAATATCCGACTGGGTGTTTTAGCCTTTGGCACCGTTAACTGGGAACTTCATGCCTTAAAAAATGAAGCCCTTTTAGAAACGGCTCACTTTACACTCTCCATTCAAAAATTAGCCAACCCACAGGCTGGAAAAATTGCGTTACAATCAGGCTCGGTTGACATGATCGTATCGGATTGGGTGTGGGTGTCTAGGCTCCGAAATCATGGTCAAGACTTCACCTTCTACCCTTATTCATCAACCGCTGGCGCTTTAATGGTGCCTAATAACAGTCCAATTAAAACCATTCAGGATTTACAAGGTAAAAAATTAGGAATTGCGGGCGGGGAGCTTGATAAAAACTGGTTATTATTACAAGCCCTTGCGCAACAAAAATCGCTTGATTTAAATAACAGTCTTACTCAAGTACATGCCGCGCCACCATTACTAACTCACCAATTATTAAACCAAAAAGTGGATGCAATTATCACCTATTGGCATTTTGCCGCCCGTCTTGAAGCGCAAGGCTATCGTCAATTAATAGATGGTAAACGTTTACTCAAACAATTAGGCATCCAACAAGTCGTCCCGACACTCGGCTATGTTTTTAAACAAAGCTGGGCAAACCAACATCCCCAAGCACTTGCTAATTTCCTGACATTAACCGCTAAGGCAAAAAATAAACTCTGCACACTGGATTCAGCGTGGGATAAAATACACACACTCATAAAAGCAAGCAACGTAAACACACAAAAAGTATTACGTACGCGTTATTGCGCGGGACAAATCACACATTGGGGCGCAGAAGAAAAGCAAGCCGCTGAAAAAATATACCAATTATTGCGCAAGTTAAGTCATAATAAATTAACAGGGAATTCTGAACACATCAATAAAGGTACCTTCTGGCACTTACCCTCCCCCTAAAATTCTGAAAATAAATATGGAATAAGCGTGTTTTTAAAATTTTTAACGCCCCAACGACTTGGGTTTATTTCATTGATACTCTTTTTGCTCACATGGCACGGATTAGCACTGATACTCAAGCAATCCACGCTTCCTACCCCCCTTATTGTTCTAAACATTTTAAAACAACAAATTATTTCAGGTGAATTGCCCTATCATTTAGGAATTACCTTGTTGCGATTAATCGTTAGTTTTAGCATTGCCATGTTAATAGGTTGTTCTATAGGAATAATCCTAGGTCAACATCAACACGTGGATTACTTTTTAGATCAATGGCTGGTTATTTTTTTAAACGTACCCGCTTTGGTCACTATTATTTTATGCTACGTTTGGTTTGGATTATCCGAATCAGCCGCCATACTCGCCGTCATCATCAACAAAGTTCCGAATGTCATTATCACAATGCGAGAAGGAACACGGGCGTTAAACCAAGACCTTTTGGAAATGGCACGCTGTTACCATTTTAGTAAACGCAAAACGTTCCTCCACGTCATTTGGCCGCAACTATACCCCTTTGTTATGGCAACTACCCGTTCAGGGTTAGCCCTCATCTGGAAAATAATTTTAGTCGTCGAATTACTCGGTCGCAGTAATGGAATGGGTTATCAATTAAATATTTATTTTCAATTATTTGATGTCGCCAGTATCCTTGCCTATACCATTGCCTTCATTATCATCATCCAATTAATTGAAATGCTTATTTTAAAACCATTAGATAAAAATGCAAAAAAATGGCGGCGATGATGGATATTTTAATTAACATCAAACACAAGGCCTATCGAACACCCAACTCAAACACAGAAAACGTGGTTATTAAAGACCTCAAATTCACGTTAAACAATAAAGAGTTTATCTGTTTAGTAGGGCCTTCTGGCTGTGGAAAAAGTACTTTACTGAATACTATTGCAGGACTTGACACGAATTTTCAGGGAAAAATTGCCATTGAAAACCAAAAGACGACCCCTAATATTGGCTATGTTTTTCAAAACCCACGTTTATTGCCTTGGCGAACCATCCGTGAGAATATTGAATTAGTTTTATCCAACACGCAAACAACCAAAACGGTTGATATTTTACTTGAGGCGATGCAACTGAAGCATTTAGCGGAATGCTATCCTCAACATTTATCACTCGGAATGAGTCGGCGAATTTCAATCATACGAGCCTTTGCGGTCAACCCTGACATTTTGTTAATGGATGAGCCTTTTGTCTCATTAGATGCCCCCAATGCAAGACAAGTCCGAAAATTATTATTATCGTTATGGCAACAACGCCCGCACAGTATTTTATTTGTAACTCATGATCTACGTGAAGCAATTACCTTAGCGGATAGATTAGTCTTTTTATCAAAATCACCGATGAAAATTCTCAGTGAAATTCAGGTTCCAATTGCACGAGAAGCGCGTGAAAATGAAGCACTTATTGAAAATTTTAGACAGCAATTAATAACTAATCACCCGAACATCAACGCCTTATTATAAAATACGGTTTTCTTTTGCCACCCTGATCCCTATGCTTACTTTTCATATTGTTTTCGTCTTTATATCACTCGCTAGTTTTACGCTACGGGTTTTATTGCTCGCCTTAAAACCTGCGTTATTGCAAACAAAGCTTTTCAAAATTACCCCACATATTATTGACACCGTTTTATTGCTGAGTGGACTGAATTTAGTCTTTCAAAATCAATGGCTCCAAGGCGATTTTAGCTGGATTATTGCTAAATTTTTGGCGTTATTGGTTTATATAGGTTTTGGGGTCATGGTGATGCGTATGACAGGAATAAAACGCTGGTTAGCTTTTGTCATGGCATTAAGTCTTTACGGGTATATCATTGCTATTGCAGTCACAAAATACAGCTTTTTAGGCTTATTATAAGCGAAAAATTTGCAATTCCAGTTGGCATTGTAACCAGTATAAAACGGCTTTCGCATCTTTAAAATTTTGAGCTGAAAAATCAAGTGTCCGAGCATCCGTTAACACATCCCAGCGAGAAAGCTGTTTTTTTAACTGATAGCGATTATTCACATTAAAATAATAACGTTCTATTAGCCTCTCAAAATTGTGAGGGTCACTTTGTGTGACGTTTAAGGCAAGAACTTGCAATGCTCTGATCGTTTCCTCAGTTTTTTCAACCGAAGCGGCTAACCAATGACTGACTTTTTTTGCATTAATCGTTTCAATAGCGTCTATTTTATTATCTGAAACCACTTTTAACACATGAATTAATTCTGCACTGGAAAAATACGCTGCAGTCTCATAAAAGCTACTCGCCTCCATCTCATACAAGCCATTTTCTGGGTATTCTAAATTCGGTTTAGAAGCGGTATAAATTGTGGTGCTTGAATAAGAAAGTTTAACCATTGCTTGTGGATAAAAACAGCGCTCTGATTCAACATCAACAATTTTATTTGCACACCACAGTTGACCTAATGGTGCAGAAGGATGACCTGCAATGCCAATATTAAGTAACACAGGCTTATTAATGGATTTGAACGTAGCTAATGTGTAAGCCACAGCGGCTGCCATCGCTATTTTACCAACGCCTGAAACCGTTAGCACAATATCATCGTGCTTATAAATTGCGAAAGGATGAGGAGTATTCTGTACTTTTTTTAGATTAAGGTTTGTAATAAAAGGCTTGGCTTCACACGGTAATGCGACAAAAATAAAACAACTAATCATTAAGGTGTCCGTTCCAACAAAGGCGCTAAACACGGAAAAGCCAACAATTGTGCTTCAATTGAATGCCATGTAAATTTTGTATCATTAAAAATGGGTAAAACATTATCAGCCCGAGTTAAGGGCTGATAATTTACTAATTGTTGGTTCAATACCGCCACATCTGCCTCAGAAGGGTCGTTACCTTCCAGAGCGCGTTGTTCAACACGCCGACGTAAACACGATACCGATACCTGTAAATCCATAATTATAATCGGAACATTTAATTTTTGCGCCAACTGTTGTGGCTTGACTAACGATCGTGAATGCAAAAAAGTTGCATCAACCACGACGGATTTTTTGGTCTTTAAAATACGTTCAGCATTTTTTAATAACACTTGATAGGTTTTATAACTCATTTTAGGTGTATAAATACCTTGACCAAGATCAGACTTTGTCCGCTCTAGGGGAGCATACCCTGCTAGCTTTTTACGAATAATATCCGAGTTAAAATGTACAGCAGGTAATTTGTTAGCAATCTGAGCTGCTAAATACGATTTACCACTGCCACTTAAGCCACGCATAACCACTAAACAAGATGCATTTTTTACTGTCATTCTACGTTTTAAATCGTTTAAAAATTAGATGATTATATAATTAGGTTTTGAGGGATAACATTAAGCTTTAGCGCATCTAAATAATATTTAAAACGCCGTAAAATACTAATAATCATTAGTAAATCTTCTTCTTTCGTACAATCATAAGGTCTTGAAATAAAATACTCTTTTCCAACCATCACCATAAAGCGCCAAAACTTCCCAGTCACTGTACAACCATACATAGGCTCTTGAGTTTGGTTATTTTCTTGTGAAATTAAAAAAGCGGTCAACAATTGGGCAATAGGATCACCCACAGGGTTGCAATATTTTTTCCACACTTGAAAATGAAAATACGGATGCAAAGGCTGATCAAAAAGCCCTTGTGCAATCATACAATCGGTTTTTACTTTTAAAAAATGGGTATCGACGGTTGCTTTTATGGTTCGTTTAAAATAAATATTATAAGGCGGATCATCCACAAGATGACCTAATTTTAAAACAAAAGCAATGAACTTAATTTTCAGTTCTTCTTTATACCAGTACTCTATCTTCTCCTGAGCATCTGCAAAAATAAGGTTAAAAATATATTGTTCACCAGAATTTAACTCAATTTGATTTTCAGGATCCAACCATTCGCTTAAAAAGGGGCTGGTTTCATTGCCCACGAATCGTTTTAAATCATAAAGTAAAATTAAGTCAGCTTGTGAATATTTTTTAGCTTTGGACATTTTTTTCACCGTTAAATGTTTTTTTGTGTAACGGCTCTAGTGTAGA
>JAGLEW010000058.1 GCA_023144875.1 Methylococcales bacterium | reverse complement strand
GAAGTCGACAAGGCACTTCTGACAAAACCAATAAACTGTGACTCATTTCGCAGACAAAACATCCTACAAACGGCTAAAACTATGGGTTTTTTTGTGATGAAGTTGGAAATTTTAAGCAAAAACCTCATCCAAAAAATTTTGCATGGCTTGCCACGAACGCTTATCCGCATCAGAATGATAAACCGTTCCAAAATCGGGGTTATTAGCCTTAGGGTTTGTAAACGCATGCAAGGTATGACCATAGCTGTGCAACTGCCAATCGGCTTTTTTTAACGTCAACTCTGTTTGTATCGCGGCTACCGTTTCAGGGGTATTCATAGGATCGTCCGCCCCATGTAATAATAAAATTTTTGCCTTAATTAATTCCGTCTGCAAATTATCAGGCGCATGCAACAACGCATGAAAGGCAATCACACCTTTAATGTCCACCCCAGTTCTCGCCAAATCCAACACACACAACCCACCAAAACAAAATCCCATTGCCACTATTTTTGTTTCATCCGCCCACGGCGTACATTTTAATGCCTGTAAAGCCGCTTTAATACGTTGTTGTAAGAAGGCTCGATCATCAAGAAAAGGTTGCATTAACGCCGAATTTTCATCCAAGGATTCACCATGAACCCCTTGCCCATACATGTCTAAAGCAAATGCAAAGTAACCCATTTCGGCTAATTTTTTAGCTTTTTCATCCACAAAACCATCACGTCCTGCCCACGCATGACTGATTAAAATAGTTGGACGAATACCACTATGGCCATTATCATACGCAAAAAAACCTTCTAATAATGTGCCTTCATCAAGGTAATTAATCGTATTACTAACAATGGCCATGCTATTATCCTTTAAGAATCAATTGAGTTATAAATTTCGACACGATTAGCCATCGACTTAAAGAGTTTAACCGCCTCTTTATGCTTTGGATCATCTAAATACGCTTTAACCGCCGCTTTATTTTTAAACGTAACGGTAATCATGACATCAAACGTATCATTAACCACACTTTTATCACTTTTTTCAACAACTGCAACATGGCGGTGAATCACGCCTGGAAAATTATTAAGCTTTTTACTTGCCTCAACAAATTTATTGCGAGCTTTTTCATCCCCTGCCTTATCTAACCAGACAATAATAACATGGGTTGTCACCTTATCATCGACTTCTGCCTGAGCGGAGGAGATAAAAAAGAAACTGCTCAAGAGTACTAACTGAATTGCAATAATTATTTTTTTCATTCTATTTTTCCTAGTTTTTTTAATGTAAGTAAAAATCCTTCTGAGGCCGATTCTATTAATGTAAACACATTTTCAAAGCCATACTCCCCGCCATAATAAGGGTCAGGCACTTCACGCACCTTAAGATCCGCCGCGTAATCCAAAAAGTAATGTAATTTATCTTGATACAATAATGGGCAACTGCTCATTAAGGTTTCATAATTATCGCCATCCATCGCCAATAAATAATCATAATCTTCAAAATCCCCATAAACGACTTTTCGCGCCCGTTGAGACGATAAATCCACCCCTTGCGCTTTTGCCGCGAGTTGTGAACGATAATCAGGCTGTTCACCAATATGATAAGCGTGTGTGCCTGCTGAATCAATCTCAAATTGCTCGGACAGTCCTTGCTTTTCAATGAGTTTAGTTAACACCCCTTCTGCGGTAGGCGAACGACAAATATTTCCCATGCAGACAAATAAAACTTTAATTTTTTTCATTACTAGCTCCCATTATTTCACTACAAATTCATCATCTTTCCGCACTTAAAATTGCACTAAATTACCTTTTTCTTCCAACCAACGTTTTCGGTCGTGAGCGCGTTTTTTGGCTAATAATAAATCCATTTGCTCCTGCGTCATTTCATCATTATCACTATTAATCGTTAATTGAACCAATCGTCGTGTGTCTGGGTTCATTGTTGTTTCACGTAATTGGCTTGGGTTCATTTCGCCCAACCCTTTAAAGCGCTGTACATTAATCACGCCTTTTAATTTTTTTGTTTTAATGCGTTTTAATACACTTAAGCGTTCGGCTTCATCTAATGCATAAAAAATTCGTTTACCCACATCAATTCGATATAAAGGCGGCATCGCCACAAAGACATGCCCTGCTTGCACCAGTGGTTTAAAGTGCCGATAAAATAACGCACAAATCAGCGTTGCAATATGATTTCCATCCGAATCCGCATCCGCTAGAATACACACTTTACTATAGCGCAGATTACTCAAGTTCTCAGAATCTGGCTCAATACCTAACGCAACCGCAATATCATGCACCTCTTGTGAAGCCATTACTTGCCCAGAATCCACTTCCCATGTATTTAATATTTTGCCACGTAACGGCATAATTGCCTGAAACTCACGCTCTCTTGCTTGTTTTGCTGATCCACCTGCCGAATCACCTTCCACTAAAAACAATTCACTCCGTGAAACATCTTGTCCTGAACAATCGGCTAATTTTCCAGGTAAAGCAGGCCCTTGAGATATTTTTTTACGAACAATTTTTTTAGTGGACTTTAAGCGTTTTTGAGCGCTGGATAAGATAATTTCGGCAATTTTCTCCCCTTCTTCAGGATTTTGATTGAGCCATAAACTGAAACTGTCTTTAGCATCACTTGAAATAAAACCCACACACTCTCTTGAACTTAAGCGTTCTTTGGTTTGCCCAGAAAATTGCGGGTCTTCTAATTTAACCGATAAAATAAACTGACAGCGTTCAATCACATCTTCAGGGGCAATCTTTAAACCCCGTGGTAATAAATTTCTAAATTCACAAAATTCTCGAATCGCCTCGGTTAATCCTGCTCTAAAACCATTAACATGCGTACCACCTTGTGGCGTTGGCACTAAATTAACGTAACTTTCAGCGATGCTTTCTGTCAGTGTTTCAGCCGTCCAAACCATTCCCCATTCAACCGCATGATGCTTAACGACCACCTTATTCATAAATGGTTTTTGTGGGTAAAAATCAACCGCCTTAATATGGTCTAATAAATAATCTTCCAATCCTTCCTTATAATGCCAATCCCATTGCTCACCACTGACTTCATCTTTCAAATGGATTTTTAAATCAGGTAATAACACCGCCTTTGCCCGAAGCAGTTGTTTTAATTTTCGAACTGAAATTTTATTTGAATCAAAATAATGGCTATTAGGTAAAAAAAGAATGGCGGTTCCTGTGTTTCGCTTGCCAACTGTTCCTGTTTCGACTAACGATTTTTGTTTCTCTCCATTAGCAAACGCCATTTCATAAACCTTACCGCCCCGTTTAATTTTAATCTCAAGGGTTGAAGACAAGGCATTCACCACAGAAACCCCAACCCCATGCAAACCACCTGAAAATTGATAATTAGTGTTGGAAAATTTTCCCCCTGCGTGTAATTGTGTCAATATCACTTCTACGCCCGAAAGCTTTTGTTCTGGGTGTAAATCAACGGGCATTCCTCGACCATTATCCGCCACGTGTACCGAGCCATTTTGGTACAATATCACTTCAATTTTATTGGCAAACCCAGCCATTGCCTCATCAACGCTATTATCAACCACCTCTAAAACAAGATGATTCGGCCTTGTGGTATCTGTATACATTCCAGGTCTTTTTTTAACAGGATCAAGCCCCGTTAATACTTCAATCGCCGCCGCATTATAGTCACTGCTCATACTTACTCATCACTTCGTTTAATTTAAGATATAATATTCGGTTAGTTTAAAAACGTGTGCCCTAAAAACCTTGATAACATTGAGCTTTTCAAATCGTTATCCTTTGCGCACACCGTATTTCCTTCTGGAGTCTTTTACCCATGAGCAGTGCTTTAAAAAAATTTTTAACCCTTTGCCAAAACCGTATTGAATTGGCCTTAGATGAGCGTCTTCCAGATGAAAATATTTTGCCCTTTCGTCTGCATCAGGCTATGCGATACAGCACCTTAGACGGTGGTAAAAGAATGCGACCAATGCTAACTTATAGTACAGGAAAGGCGTTAGGAATTGAACCAGAGACATTGGATGGCATTGCCTGCGCTATTGAATTTATTCATGTCTATTCCCTCATCCATGATGACCTGCCAGCGATGGATGATGATGATCTTAGACGTGGTAAAGCCACCAACCATATTGCCTTTGATCAAGCGACCGCCATTTTAGCGGGTGATGCGCTACAAACCTTAGCCTTCGACACCTTAGCAAACGATCAAAGCATTAACATCAACCCCACACAACGATTAGAAATCATCAGCTCCTTAACGAAAGCAAGTGGGTCACAAGGTATGGTAGGCGGACAAGCCATTGATTTAGCCTCGGTCGATAAAAAAATTAGCTTACCTGAGCTTGAAAACATGCACATTCATAAAACAGGGGCACTTATTCGAGCCAGTGTCAATATGGCCGCCTTAACAAAACCAGACTTAGACCCCCACCTTGCCAAAAAACTAGACCATTATGCTAAATGTATTGGTTTATCATTTCAGGTTAAAGATGACATTTTAGATGAAGAAAGTGATACCCAAACGTTAGGTAAAACCCAAGGGAAAGATCAGAACAACAATAAACCCACTTACCCTGCTTTATTAGGCTTAGCAGGCGCAAAACAAAAAGCCCACGAATTACATCAACAAGCCATAGAAAGTTTAAACAGTTTCGGGGATGAGGCTCAATTATTACGTGATTTATCGCTGTATATTATTCAACGTACCCATTAAATTTTGACAATTCCCTCTATAATCATCACTTTAAATTCCATAAAGCCCGCTTCATCGATAGGAAACTGACTTATGACTACCTTATCTGGTAACTACCCTTTATTAGAGAATATTAATCTTCCCGCCGATGTGCGAGAACTCCCTAAAGATAAACTTGAGGCACTTTGCAACGAATTACGTGAATATTTAACCCACACCGTTAGCTTGTCAGGCGGACATTTTTCAGCAGGTCTTGGTACCGTTGAATTAACCGTCGCACTGCATTACGTTTTTAACACCCCAGAAGACCAGTTAGTCTGGGATGTTGGTCATCAAGCCTACCCCCATAAAATTCTTACAGGCCGTAAAAAACAAATGCCTACCATTCGGACTAAAAATGGGGTATCGGCTTTTCCTTCTCGGGATGAAAGTGAATACGATGCCTTTGGTGTCGGACATTCAAGTACCTCCATCAGTGCCGCGCTCGGCATGGCGATCGCTTCAGAACTTAAAGACGAAGATAAAAAAATGGTGGCGATTATTGGCGATGGCAGCATTACGGGTGGCATGGCCTATGAAGCGATGAA
>JAGLEW010000057.1 GCA_023144875.1 Methylococcales bacterium | reverse complement strand
TTATCCAGTAAACTCTACTCTTCGGTACGAAAAGAAAGTAAAAAAGTCCTCAGTAATATGCCTAGCGTATGGGAACTTGCTCGAAAAACCGAAGAACACATGAAGGGAATGATCGTCCCTGGTACCTTATTTGAAGAACTAGGCTTTAATTATATAGGCCCTATTGATGGTCATGATATAGAAATGCTGGTTTCCACCCTTGAAAATTTAAAATACCTTACAGGACCTTTATTTCTACACATTGTCACTAAAAAAGGCAAAGGCTATTCCCCTGCTGAAAAAGACCCCCTCGCCTATCATGGTGTCCCCGCTTTTGACCCTAAAAAAGACAGCCTCCCTAAATCAAAACCTTCACCACACCCCACCTACACCCAAGTCTTTGGGCAATGGCTTTGTGATATGGCGGCAAAAGATGAGCGATTACTTGGCATTACGCCCGCCATGCGTGAAGGTTCAGGTTTAGTAGCCTTTTCAGAACAATACCCTAACCGTTATTTTGATGTCGCTATTGCCGAACAACATGCAGTCACCTTAGCCGCAGGGCAAGCGTGCCAAGGAGCAAAGCCTGTAGTCGCAATTTACTCAACCTTTTTACAACGCGCCTATGATCAACTCATTCACGATGTGGCATTACAAAATTTAGATGTTTTATTTGCTATTGATCGTGCGGGGCTTGTCGGCCCTGATGGCCCAACCCATGCGGGTTCTTTTGACTACACGTACCTGCGCTGTATTCCAAATATGGTTATCATGGCGCCTGCCGATGAAAATGAGTCACGCCAAATGCTCTACACAGGCTTTTTACACGAAGGCCCAGCCTCTGTTCGTTATCCACGCGGCACAGGCCCTGGCGTTTTGGTTCAAAAAGAAATGACCGCGTTAGAAATAGGAAAAGCCCAGTTATGTCATCAAGGCGAACGTATCGCAATTTTAGCATGGGGCAGTCTGGTGACACCTGCGGTAGAAGTCGCCAAACAATTGGGGGCAACTGCGATTAATATGCGCTTTGTTAAACCTTTTGATGAAAATTTAGTGCTTGAATTGACAAAAACCCATGATGTCATTGTCACCGTAGAAGAAAATGTGATCTCAGGAGGCGCAGGCTGTGCCATTAATCAATTTTTACAAGCACAGCGTATTTTAATGCCCATATTAAATATAGGACTGCCTGATGAATTTGTGGCGCAAGGAACTCGGGAAGAGTTACTAACACAATGTAGTTTAGATCAACAAGGAATTCTTGCAACTATTGAAAGGTTTTGTGCTTAAAACCATAAGCCATTCCTTAGAACATAAGGTCTGTAGGGTTTTAAAGCTTGACACTCACAAGTGGCATTGATATAAATACCGCAATTTCTTAATACCTAAATGCTACCTTATTAGGCTTAAGAAGTTTGACGCACATTATCATATTTTTATAACAAATCACTTATTGACGATTATTTCCTAAGGGGGAAAAATGAATAAATCAGAGTTAATTGACGCAATGGCCACAGAATCTGGATTAACAAAAGCCGATGCAGGAAAAGCACTGGATGGTTTTTTAGCCGCAATCACCTCAGGGTTAGAAAAAGGTGAAAACATAGCGCTGGTGGGCTTTGGAACCTTTTCTGTGAAAAGTCGTGCAGAAAGAAAAGGCCGTAATCCACAAACGGGTGCAGAAATTACTATAAAAGCCGCTAAAATTCCTTCATTTAAAGCTGGTAAAGGATTGAAGGATGCGGTAAACTAGCATCTCTTTAGTCGGGTGCTTAGCTCAGTTGGGAGAGCATCGCCCTTACAAGGCGAGGGTCGGGGGTTCGAACCCCTCAGCACCCACCAAGATTAAAGGAGCGGTAGTTCAGTTGGTTAGAATACCG
Source organism: Methylococcales bacterium (assembly GCA_023144875.1). Classification (GTDB taxonomy): domain Bacteria; phylum Pseudomonadota; class Gammaproteobacteria; order Methylococcales; family Methylomonadaceae; genus WTBX01. Next base: position 47 of record JAGLEW010000057.1, on the reverse strand, counting down.
GCCTGTCACGCCGGGGGTCGCGGGTTCGAGTCCCGTCCGCTCCGCCA
>JAGLEW010000056.1 GCA_023144875.1 Methylococcales bacterium | reverse complement strand
GTATGGTACTACTGAGTCTTTCCGTACAAGCTGAAGACATTAAAACACTTTCTGATGGCGCAAGTGCTGCAGAAATGGAAGCCATTATTTTTGGTGGATCAGCAACAGAAACCAAAAAGTCTGGCAAAACTCGATCCTTTAGCTTCACAAAAAAACCAAAAACAGATGTCGCTGATACCAGTGCAATCAGTAGTGGTGGAAAAATAAGCCTCCCCATTCAATTTGGTAGTAATTCTGCTAATATTTTACCGAACTCCAAAGAATTTGTAGATAAAATAGGTAAAATGCTTGCAAGTGGCGATGCTAGTAGAAAATTAGTCGTTGAAGGTCATACCGATGCGGCAGGTTCAAATACCCATAATAAAGAACTCTCAGAACAAAGAGCCCAAGCAGTAAAAGATTATTTAGTCTCTAATTACCAAATATCTTCCTCGCGACTCATTGTCAATGGTAAAGGTGAAGCGGAACCACTCCCTAATTTAACCGCAACGGACCCTGCCAATCGTAGAGTACAATTTTATGCGGCTCCATAAATTTTTATACAAAACACTATTAACCTGCTCTGCTTGTCTTTTCAATGTGGCTATAGCGGATGTTGGAAGTGTTACTCTTGATAACGCTACAATTAGTGGGAGTAGTATCGTTATAGATGGAAATAATGCAGGAGGGGTAACACAAGGATCAGGTGCTTATCAATCCAAAAGCCAAAACTTACCAAGTTACAATGCCGTCATTATTAAAGGGAGTTTTGATGTCAATTATTATCGAAAAAATAAATCTTCAGCAACAATTTCCGCTAACCGTAATTTAATCCCTTTTGTTAATGCGAGTGTTAAAAATAACACCCTCTATTTAAAAATGGATAAATCATACAGCACTCGAAAGCCCATCGTTATTGATATTTTTTCACCTAACTTAAATGCGGTAACTGTTCATGGTGCAAGTGATGTACATCTTAATGCTATTCGTGCTGATAACTTTAAAATTCACTTAACAGGTTCAGGTGATATCACCGCCAATGGAAGAACTAATAAGCTTAATATAATTATTTCAGGCTCAGGAGATATTGAAGCAAAAAAACTAATCGCCCAAAAAACAAGCGTTGAGTTGAAAGGTTCTGCTGATATTGAACTTACTGCACAAAAAGCTTTAAATATAAACATTTCAGGTTCAGGGGATGTCACTTATTTTGGTAATCCACCACAAATAAGTAAAAATATCTCTGGTTCAGGAGAAATCACATCAGGAGATTAGTAATGCCCAAATTAATGCCATTCCTCTTCCTTTTTTTTTCGTCACAATACTCAGCTGTAGCAGACATTACATTTACTGAAAAAGATAATTCTGAAATAAGTACTATTAAAAAATCAAGAGGGGCTGAAGCTAGTTTAAAAACAATTCCCCCTACAGAACCACCAAAATTAAAAACAAATACCCTTCCAGATTTACCCTCTAAAGAAAAATCGCTAAAAGAACTAGCAATACCTCAAAAAATTAAAACAACAGGTACCGATCATTATGAAATTGAAGGTTATGTCAATTCAAATAAAGTAAGAATCGTCATTGAAGTAGACAAAAACCAAAAAGTCGTTGGTAATATGTATGATGATAATGGTATGGAAACTTATATGCATGGGGAGTATATTAATGGTGCTTTTGAACTATACGATCAAAAAGGTGAACACTATAGAGTCTTAATGGCGGATTAAAAACTCTGCCGTCCTGATAATAAACCTTGCTGAAACGTATTATTTTTCGTCCATAAATCACCTGCTAACAGGGCAATCACCTCATTTTTTACCTGTGGCGCACGTTCTGCTTCAAAAAATAAATTATCCACCATATTAGAACTGTAAAAACGTTTTATCATTAAATACATACTCTGAAAACCTGTCTGATAAGTTTTATTATCTTTATCATGTAAATTTATATTTGCTTCTGTGCCTGAGCTTAACCCTGCATGCAATTGATCGGCGACCATTTCAGCGGTTTTCAATGCAAAAAAAACGCCCGATGAAAATACAGGGTCTAAAAAACCCGCTGCATCCCCACAGCACGCATAACGCACACCATAACGTTGTGTATTTAAATAACTAAAGTCGGCTTCTACCGCTACTTTTGATAATGTCTTTGAATTTGCTAATAATTCCGTTAAGCGTGGTGATTTTTTAATATAATAATCCAGTAATTTTTCACCTTTGAGGTTTAACTGATTTTCTTTTTGTACCACTAAACCTATACTTAATCGCTGTTTGGTAAGAGGAATACACCAAAACCACCCTAATTCACTGAGTATAATTTCAATATGCCCGTTATGAAATAATTCAGCCGTTATTAAATTATCATCCAGTTGATAATGTTGATAAACTGCAAACTTTCCAAGTGTTTTTATGGGTTCAAGCGATTGTTTGAAACGTCCCATGATTGCACTACGTCCTGTGGCATCAATAAAATAACGTCCTTCATAAGAGCGCTTCGAGGTTTTAACCAGAACTTTTTCAGCGTCTGATTGCATATCAATAACGCCTTCTTGTTGATGTGCGACCACACCTTGGCTGATTCCATTTTCAAAAAGACGCTGATCAAACACTGAACGCTCGACTTGAACCGTACTATATTTTCCTTGAAAGGGGAAATAGCTGGATTTTCCTTGTTGTTCATCCATAAACTTCGCGCCTCCTTTTCGTAAATTACCTTCATTCCAGTTAATTTTTAAACGTTGCATAATAGGTTCCGCCATTGGTAGCATGGATTCGCCAATATGAAAGCGAGGATGACGGTTTTTCTCTAGTATTAAAACTCGGTAGCCATATTGTACTAATAAAGTTGCACAGGTACTTCCTGCAGGACCTGCCCCTGCGACAATAACATCAAAAAAAGTATTTTTAGGCATTATTAAAACTGTAAATGTGTTTGCCAAAGTGTTGCATGAATATTTAAAGGGATCTGTTTATTTTTTCTTTGTTCAATCGCCTGTAATAAGGGAATGGCTGCCGCAGCGGGGGCTTGTTTAACCAAATCACACCAGTGAGGTTCTAATAACATTTGTGTCGGCATTATTTCAGGAAAGGAAAGGAAAGGTTCGTCATCTTGTTGAGTTTTTGATAACACAAAAGCACACGCCAGCGCACAACTTCCAACAGGAGGGGCTAAATAAGTCGGCCAAATTTCATCATAACATACCAATAAAATATCTTGAGTGGCTTGCTGTAATTGTGAGCCTGCCTCAATAAGTCCCATTGCAAAGCCATCATCCATAGCCGCAATCGCAGTGCTTGGTGACTGGCAATGATTTAAAATCCCCCAATAACCTGCGGTGGTATTATGAACCGAATTATGAAATTGTGTCGGCGATAATAAGGCTTTTTTATCGGGTAATAATCGACATAATGCATCGGTGACTTGAATTTCTCCGCCTAAAGACACAAAGACAGACGCTAGTTTTGATGTATCGATTTGTGCATCGTTACATGCTTTTGTCGCCACCGTAATCGCCATTCTCGTGGTTAATGCGGTTCGCCGACGCAGTGCAACAGGAATCAATTGCTTATCAATGACCTCACTTTTTAATCCAAAATTTTCTAAAAGTAATGGATTAGAACCGCATATTGCGCTACTTTTAATAAAAATTTCACTCATAGGCTTTTGCAACAATCACACTGGCATTATTACCGCCAAACCCAAAAGAATTACTCATTGCTAATGCCAGCTTTTGATTCAATAAAGGAGATGCATTTACCTGACAACGACACTCAGTATCTATTGTTTGTAAGCCACAACTCCCAGGAATAAATTGATGCTCTAATGCTAGCAAAGCAATAATAGTTTCCAATGCACCTGCCGCACCGAGTGTATGACCTGTTATACCTTTGGTCGCACTGCAAATTAAATGATCGGACGCAAGTGCAAACACCGCTTTCGCTTCAATCGCATCATTAATTTTCGTCGCTGTTGCATGAAGGTTTAAATAATCAATCTGCTCTATACGAACACCAGCTAATGATAAGGCTGATTTCATCGCCAATTGTGCGCCAAGCCCCTCGGGGTGAGGATGACTCATGTGATACGCATCTGAGGATTCACCGACCGATAATAATAAGGGCTGATGCTGATTGTTCTCATTGGTTTTTTCCAGCAATAATAATCCTGCCGCTTCGCCAATATTAATCCCTGCGCGATTTTCATCCATCGGCTGACAAAAATAATTTGAGGTTAGGTTTAAACTATAAAATCCGCGCAAAGTCAATCGACATAAGGTATCAACACCTCCCACTAAAGCCGCATCACATAAGCCATTGGCGATTAATCGTTGCCCTGCCGCAATGGCTTTTGCAGAAGAAGAACAGGCGGTCGATACCGCAAAACAAATACCTGTTAAGCCTAATTCCAATTGTAATAATCGTCCCGTTGCCTGATACGCATGACGGGATATAAAATTAAAATTCGCTGGCATTTCATTATTTTTTAATAAATAACCATAAGCCGATTCTGTTTCATAAAGCCCTGAGGTACTCGTACCAATAATAACCGCAATGCGATTGACACCATAACGCTGTTTTGCTTTTTCAATGGCAAGCCGTAAACCATCATCACCAAAATTGAGGGTTGTTAATGCCACTTGTGCATTACGACTTTGATAAGCTTCATACTCATCCGCCAATGTCTCTAACGGATTTTTTATTTCGCCGACATAGGTTTTAAAATCAACCTCGAATAATTCAAGGGGCGCTAAAGCACTCTCATTATTTTTTAACGCATCAAATAGTCTTTGATTCCCTAACCCACATGCATTTAACGTTGAATAGGCACTAATACAGACAGGTTCTATTTTTGAAGCCAATTTTTTAGTTTTATCCATGCGAATCTACCTGATAAATTTAGGCGGCATTAGCATACCATCAAACAATGAAGCCCTCAAGAGAGGACTTCATTAACACTCATAAACTAAGGCTTTAGTTTTTTTAGCAATGCTTCCGCCTGACTTTTTTCTGCAAAATAACCCTCTGGCCCTGCAATTTTTAAAGCCGCTTCTAATTCAGAAACCGCACCCGTTTCACTGCCAGTTTTCATATAAGCCTTCGCTAAATGATACCTAAATACCGCTACTTTTGGCGCTTTTTCAACCACCTTTTTAAAAACCGTTATCGCATCTTCCGTTTTATCATTCGCTAATAAAACCCAGCCATAAGTATCAAATAGATTCATATATTTTGATTCACTAAACGGTTTTGATAACTCCAGTGCTCGTTTTAAATTTTCAGCGGTTGGAAAATGATCCACTAACAAAGACACAAGATTATTAGTAGCAATATTATCCTTTGGTTTTTTAAGTAAAAAAGCCTCATACGTCGCTACTGAGCTTTTGTAATCTTGCGCTTTTTCATACAATGCCGCAAGATTCATCGTCAAGTAAATATTCTCAGGCATATTCTCAATACCCCGCTTATAGGTTTCAATTGCGTTGCCATCTTCTTTTTTCATTGAAAATAACACGGCCATACGTTGATAAAGTGACGATATTTCAGGCCATTTTTTATTAGCACCCGTTAAAACGGCTAATTCTTTTTCCCAGTTTTTATCCAACATATACAACTGTGCTTGCAATGATACCGCTTGCGCTTGATCTGAATGGGTTTTTAAATAATTAGCCAAATAAGCATGCATCAATGGTCGTTGCTTTAGAGCTTCATAACTAATCATCATGCTTTCAAGCGCAGGGTATAAATTTTGCGCATTTTCAAGCGCTTGTTTATATTCGCCAATTGCTTCTTCATAGCGTTTTTGACCTTGCAGAATTCGCCCTTTTACATATTTTGCTTGCCCTGTTCCATCGGGTTGTTTTGCAATAAGCGCCACGACCTCTTCCGCACCACTCCAATCTTTTTGTAAAAACCGAACCTCTGCCAATTTTAATAAAGCTTTAAAGTTATTAGGGTTACTCTTTAGTACCGTTTGTACCGTATCTTCTGCGCCAATAAAGTTTTTATCCGTCAGCATTTTTCTGACAACCGCCTCCAACGCAAACTCATTTGACGGATTAAGAGTTAACGCTTTTCGAAAATGATCATTTGCTAATTCTACAGAATTAATTTTAGAATACGCTTCCGCTAAAAACACTAATGCTTGATCCGATTCAGGATAATCTTTTAATAAGCCCCTTAAATCAACAATGGCATCATCATAAGCGCCTTTCATTAATTTAAATTTCGCATTTAATAATAAAGCCCCTAAATGATGCTCATCAACCGACAAAACATCATCCACAAGCGCTTTAGCAACTTTAGGATCTTTTTCATTGCTGGCTAATAAAATTCGAGCATTTGATTTAGCTTGCTCATTTTCAGAATTTTTAATCAACAAATTCAGTTGCTCAATCGCTTTTTTAGGTTGCTTTTGCCTGTTATAAAGTTTTGCCAAACCAAAGTAAAGCTCCGCCGCTTTTGGCGTTTTAACTAAATAGGTTTTTATTTGTGCTTCTGCTTGTTTTGGATCTTGCAGCGTTAAAATTTTAATTAACGCTAATTTAGGCGCTAACACCTCTGGATTTTTAGCAATCGTCTCTTTCAGTACTGCGACAGATTTAGCCACTTCTTTACGTTGAAAATAATAATCAGCCAGCCGATAACTAAACTCTAATTTATCAGGAAAATTTTTAATTAAAGAAATATAGTGCTTTTCTAACGCGGCAAAATCTTTTATTGCAAACAGTAGTTGCAACTTAAGTTGATTCAATCTAAATTTATCTGTCGTATTATTACCCAGTGCTTTATCAACAACCGCTAACGCCTCTTTGTATTTTTTTTCTTCAGAATACAGAGCAACTTTCAATTGAATAGCACTTAAATTACCCCCATCTTTCAATAAGATAGCATCGACAATTTTAACTGACGCATCAATTTTTTTCTCTTTTAACAAGACGGCCGCTTTTAAAGCCAATGCATCTGAGTGATTTTCAGAGCGTTTTAAAATCTCTGTAACTTGTTCATTAACACGTTCAAAATCATTTGATAATAATAAAAGTGTGGCTAATTTTAACCGCGCTTCAATATTTTCAGGATCAATTTGAATCGTTTGACCCAAATTTTTATACATATCGGTGATATTTCTATCTTGCTCATCCATTAACGCCAAATGATAAAAGGCATCCGCTTGTTGATTATCAGCTTGAATCGCATTTTTAAATTCTATTCGCGCTTTTTTATAACTCCCTTCTTTGTACAACGCCTTGCCATTTTTGATATATTCTTGCACTTCTTCGGTTTTATCACAGCCTAACAAAGCAAGAGATGCTAAAAAAAAGAGTAGTTTTATAGTTCGCATAATTGAATTCCCTATTAAAAGTTTAATAATTTATTTTACTTAAACTTAATGGTTCTAAATCCCTATGGTTTATCGCCAAAAAATTTTTGTACATTTTTCTTTTGAAAGATGCGTATTGAGCTGAGATAAACCCAACATCCTCTCCATTTTGTACAAAATATATAGAAACCTTAGTGTTGATATCTGAGGAGAAGACCATTTTATAGTAGACCTTGTTCAATGTAATCTATTCTTACACCCTTAGTTTTGTGATTCAAGTCACTTTTTAAGGCCCACGGTAAAAGCGTTGAAATAATACTCTGCTCTGAGCACTGAAGACTTAATGATAAGACACTAAAAGTGTACAAAAAATACGGTTGTAAATCAGCATAAAGATAAGCTCCTGCTTGCTGTATTTTTTGACTGCTCTCATACGGTAAGTCGATATATTTTTTAGGAAAAGTACCCACTAAAAAGGTTATTTCTTTCGAATGATTCTCTATAAATTGAATCAATTCAGTCGAAGCCGTACCGCAATGATACAGTTCAATAATTACCACCTTTCGGTCTTTAATTATATTTTCTAATACTGAGACATCCGTACTTGGATAAAGATTAAAACAGGCAACGTGTGCTTGTGCCTCAAGGAGTTTTTGTCGAGTAGGAAAAATACACTTTTTTAAACAAGGAAATTTTTTAAAGGACAATGGTTTTATCGCTGACAATCCAGAATTTCGTTGAAAAGTAGCAATCACCTGCCCATAAAATGACTCAAAACAACGTGTATCAAAGCTCATTGGCTTGACTGCCGCCGCTTCCATAATATTCGCTTTCATATTAAGTGGATCGGCTCGAAATGCAAAATAGAGTCCTTGTTGCGCTTGCGGTGAAAGCACAAAGCTGATTGCGGCTAATAAATTTAACGACGCATCCGAATCTGAATGTTCGGGTGGGTAATAAGCGCCCGTAAAACATATTTTTTGCTGCCATTTCGACTGATAACACAAGACCGAGGCCATACTGTAAACCATTGTATCGGTGCCATGCGTAATAACAATTCCCTCAATGTCATCATCATCTATTTCTGCCAAAGATTGAAGTAACGTCACCCAATCATAAGGGATAAAATTTTCCGAATTTTTATTCAATGGCGATTTAATGTCAATCTCGCACTTTAACGTCTCTTTTGCCTCAGCAATAAGCGTTAAAATTGATTGTTGTGAGACATCAATACTAATAGAACTAGAATTTACAACCGAAGCAATCGTTCCTCCCGTTGTGATGAGAATAATTTTTTTCATTCTATTCAATGATCTATAGCCTTATGGTTGTCTCTCTGTGGTACTAATTCCCGTATTATTTTCACTTGGACGCTGCGTGAAAAGCTTTCTTAAGCGTCTAAACGCAGAACGTAAGGTTTTATCCATCACCACTTGATTACCAACCGAAACAATGACACGGACTAATTCAGGAATTTTAGTTTTAGTCGAAATCATATAGATGGGTTGTACGTACAGCATGGAGTGCCCAATGGGTAAAATAATCATCCGCCCACGTTTGACCGTTGAGCCATGCTGATCCCATAAAGTAAATTCTGCCGATATTTCAGGGTTTTGATCAATTAACGCATCAACCTGAGCGGGGCCATTTACTTGAATGTTTTTATGAAATTTATACACCGTAATTTCAGGTTTATAACCCAAGCCACAGTCTTTTTTATCCAATGTCCCTGCCATCGACACTATACTTAAATTATCTCGGTTCACAGGAGTCATAGGGTTAATCATGACAAACTCTTCCCGATCATTACAATGCCCAAAATCCATAGTAATAAAATAAGGTAATACCTGTTCACCTTCAATTTCCGCAGATTGCAAAGTGTCTGCTTGTTCATAAAATAATTCAGGCGTTTTTTGATGGTACTTTGCGTAAATCTTCATTTGCAAGGCGTATAAATCCCTTGGATAACGCAAGTGTTCTTTTAACTCATCAGGCATATCATTAAGCTCTTGAAAGAAACCAGGATAAGCACGACTATAGGCTTGAATAATCGGATCTTTCTCATCCGCAATATAATAATTAACCTTACCACTGTAAGCATCAATGGTAATTTTCACTGAATTACGAATATAATTAAGTTTTTGCTCACTCGCTAAAAATTTATTAACAATTGGCTTGGAAACAGGGTATTTATCCGACAAAGTATAGGCATCTTGCACCCAAAAAAACCGATCTTTCGTAATCACCAAATAAGGGTCACGATCCAAATGTAAAAAAGGCGTAATTTTTTGAATGCGTTTTAGAATATTACGGTGCAATAATACCTTGCTTGCTTTCGAAATATCCGAAGATAAGAAAATATTCTGCTCGCCCAAATAAAAGGCAAATAATAATTTTCTAAAATACGAGTGTATAGAAATCCCTGCGCCACCTGTGTATTTTGCTTCCAGCTTTTCCCCTGATGCGTCTTTAATTTTTAAATTATTCGGAACAATAGCGTATTTATAATTCCCCTGACCAAAATAAAGCTCTGGATGTTTAACACTAAAGCCAAGATTAGAATACAAATTCAAATCACGCAAATACCATTTGATGGGTTTGCCTGCATCTTGTGCCGCAGGGGTTACCACCGCACCATACCCGTGTGTATATCGTAGATGCGTATTTCGCCAATTTTGCGCTTCATCGGGCAACAGTGAAATATCCACCTCACGCGCACTTAAGTTTACTTGTTGATAATGACCTAATAATGCATAACGATCCTCATCTACAGCTAAAAATCGATAATACGGCTGAATCCCTTGCAACTGCATATAGCCATCGGTCAATAGTTCCCGATCCCAGACGGGAATATTTTCAAAATGTTTTTGCGATGACCATTCCCTCATATCCTTAGAGGCATCAACCGAGGTTTTAACCTCAATCACATTAATTTTATTTAATCCATAAGCATCTGACGTTGCCTTGATATTATTTTCCATGAACCTTTTTTCAACTTTCACAAGGTTCGGCGTTACGATAAATTTACTCAGTAATTTAGGAATAAATTCGACCGATTGCAACATCATAATGCCTAAAAAAACCGCCAAAGGAAGATATAAAGGCCATTTAGTGCGATGCTCTTTTGAAAAAATAAAAATAATCGCCGTCACCGCAATCATCAAAAAGCTAATCACGGCCACCCAAATAAGCGGTAATTCATAACGAATTTCGACAAACCCAGGGCCAAAAAAATCAGGCTCGTGCGAATTAACATACAACAAAGAAAAACGGTCTAGAAAAAACCCTATCAGCATAAAAATGACAATAAAACCAATTAAAATTGCCAAATGAATTTTCGCACCGAGTGGATAAGCGGTATTTTGATCGGGAACAAAAATATGCTCCATCCAATACAAAGCAGCCACTAAAAAAAATAAAATAATCGTGGTGAGCAGTAGTTCTTGCTGAATTAAGCTGTAAATAGGGTAAGAAAATAAATAAAAACTAATGTCGTTATTGTAAAATGGGTCTGTAATCCCTGAGTTTTCACCAAAAAAGAAGAGTAAAGCCGATTCCCACTGATTGTAAAAAGGGACGGCAATTACAATGGCTAAAACCAATGATAAAGGAGTGTAGACTTTAGACGAACCACTCATAAAGACTTCAGCAAATTTTTGATAGCGCTGGCGTTTGTCTATATTAAGCAAAACTTCATCAGGAGGGTTTAGCCCTAAATAGCGAGAAGCGATCCAAAAATGAAAAAAGAAAATGCAAAAAAAGACCAGTGTCACCCCACCTGACAAAATAAAGCGATAGAGTAATTTCAGCCAAAAATAGCCTTCAATTTCCAGTGAATTGAACCACCATAAATCAACAAATAAATCTAAAAAAATAAAATAAAAAGCAACATATAAAATAATTGCAATAACAATGGTTGCCCCAACCAAAGTAGGCATTAACCGTCTCCAGTTTCGCATAAATTCCTCTTTTATATGAAAATAGTATCGTCGTAATATGAACGCTATTCTACCACTCAATACTCAAACAAACAGGGCTTTCAATCAGGAGTTTTTCGTTTGTGAAAACGGAAAATCGTTGCCCCACCAATATGCATTGAATGTGATAGGCATTCTGTGATTTTAACTTGATGATAAGCAAGCATTAAAACTAATCATCGTTTCAAAAAAGCGCTTGCGTTAAAATAAACATTCTTTAACCTAAGTATAGAAGTCAGGATTATGAAAATTGTACTCGCTAACCCTCGTGGGTTTTGTGCAGGCGTAGACCGCGCCATTGAAATTGTTGATCATGCCATTGACGCTTTTGGTGCGCCCATTTATGTTCGTCATGAAGTGGTTCATAATCGCACCGTCGTGGAAGGTTTACGCAATAAAGGCGCGGTCTTTATTGAAGATTTAACCGATGTTCCTGAAAAAGCAAATGTTATTTTCAGCGCGCATGGTGTTTCAAAAAACGTGCAACAGCAAGCCATTGACCGCCATTTAACCGTCTTTGATGCCACTTGTCCCTTAGTCACCAAAGTTCATATTCAAGTGGCAAAACACGCTAAAGACGATAGAGAAGTTATTTTAATTGGTCACTCTGGCCATCCTGAAGTCGAAGGAACCATGGGGCAATATGTAAAATGCACCGAACACGGGGGTATTTATTTAGTTGAAAACCCAGAAGATGTCGCGCAACTCAAGGTTATTAACCCGACTAATTTAGCCTATGTCACCCAAACAACGCTCTCAATGAGCGACACAAAAATCATGGTGAACGCTTTAAAAAAATATTTTCCTGCGATTCAAGGGCAGAAAAAAGATGATATTTGCTATGCCACCCAAAACCGTCAAGACGCTATTCATGATTTAGCCGAAATTTCGGACATTATTTTAGTGGTCGGCTCTCCTAACAGCTCAAATTCTAATCGCCTACGTGAAATTGCCGAACAATTAGGCAAACCCGCTTATTTAATTGATACCTACCAAGATATGTATCAAGATTGGTTTAAAACCGTGGATGTTATCGGTGTAACTGCAGGTGCTTCAGCCCCTGAAATTTTAGTACAAGAAGTTATTACGCAATTAAAAAAATGGGGCGGAAAAACCGTGACCGAACATCAAGGTATTGAGGAAACCGTAGTCTTCTCCTTGCCCAAAAATCTCAAAAAATAACGTAAATCACTAAAAATATCCATACATTCGATACTTTTTCTTAAAATTTGGCTTTAAAGTCAACGTGTAAAATATTTATCTCATCGTTATCAATATTATTAGGCCCGTATACTTTGGAGGCATAATACGATACCGAAGAGAAAAAGTTTTTACTGATTTTATAGCCTACTTTTATTTTATGACCCCTGCTTCCCGTATTACCTTCAGCAAAATCGGAATCATTAAAAATATCAACGACGGCGTATTCTTGGGTATCACGATAATTATAATCTAAACTAAAATTTTTAAATTTGGTGCCAATGCCCGCCAACCATGCGGTATTTTGGCTATGATCAGAGGCGGCAACATTCACGGCATACTGCCCATAAACTTTGATAGGCATCAATCCTGTTTTAATATCCACCTTACCTGCCACCGAGTAAATTTCAGCATCGGTATTTAGATTTTTTTTATCATTCCCCACCGCATCATCATAAATGAAGGCATTAAACCCTAAAGAACCTTTCACTTTATCAGTGATTTTCATTTCACCACTGATACCTGCATGAAACATTTTTTGATCTTCACTAAAACCGTTATTTTCACCTTTTTCCACCAAATTTTTGCCGTCTTCAACAATGAAATAACCCGCCGTCGTTTTAATTCTTGCTTGCCCAAAGTCTTTTTTATAAGTAACCGCTAACCCTTCTGGGTTGACATCAGTATCCCAAATTAAACCCTGTTTTATGCCATACCAAGGTTGTTTTATTTTCCCTGCAATTACATGCATACCAGGGGCGAAACTTGGATGCCAATCAATAAAGGCTCGATCAAAAAAGATACTTTTTCCGACAAAACCACCTTCTAAATCTTGGTTACTCGTACTTCGTCCGCCACTGGTCACTAAACGAAATCCAACATCCACATCCTCGTTAATTTTTGCCGCTAAACCAATTCGCGCTCGAATCCGTTGGCGACTTTCATGCACCCCTTTGGCATCCGAATGTTTATCTTCGTATCGAACGCGCATATCCCCTGAAATTTTAATGCGTGATGCCCAATCCATCTCTAAAATACCACCAGAGGGTTTAGTAGTCGTTCGTTTTGGTGCTTTTTCTTCGGCTTGAGTAATAAGCTTTTCATGCTGTGCTTTGGTTAAAACACCATTTTGCAACAAAGTATCTAATAACTCTTTATCAGTCGCCAAAGCCGTATGAGAGGCCACTAAAACACTGCTTAATAACATAGCATTCAGGCTTGATTTAAAAGATATTTTCATTGAGTAAGTCCATATTAGTTAAAAATTTTAGGCTAATTATAGCCAGCATAACAAGCAATTGTTATTATTTTATTACAGCAAAAAAATCAGATTTATTGTTAATAAAAATTAAAACTGTTACCGCCTATCTATCTAAGGTAGGATTGAAAAAAGATTAAACTATACTGAGGTAGACCTCTAGATAAGCCGTGGTAAATACCCACTATTGTTTGGTTTATCACTGAAGTAAACCAACGTCAATTATTTATGGAATAAGGCATGAGTACCGAAAAATTTATAGAGCAACTTTTTCAAACCTATCTTGGGCGACCCTCTCAAGCACAAGGTAAAGCGTATTGGGTCAAACAAATTGACGCTAAACTTTTAAACCCAGCGGAAGTAACCGGAGGTTTTTTACAAAGCACGGAATATATTGAATCAGTCTCGCCTATTGTTCAGCTTTATTATGCGGCTTTCGGTCGCGCCCCTCAAACTAAAGGTCTGTTATTTTGGCAGCAACAATTTAGCACAGGGACTTCTATTGAAAAAATTAGTCAGGAGTTTATTGCGTCCGATGAGTTTCAAGCAAAATACGCCCATGTAAGCACTAAAGAAACTTATTTTAATGAATTATTTCAAAATATTTTTGAACGCTCCGCCAGTGATTCAGGAAGAGCCTATTGGTTAAATCAATTTGATAATGGACTTAGCTTGTCTGACATTGTGCTCGGCTTTTCAAAATCCCCAGAATTTAAAGCCCTGCATAAAGCTGAAATTGATATTACGCTTAAATATTATGGCATCTTAAATACCCAGCCCACTCAGTTTGAAATTGATAGAGCGCTGTTTAAAAATGACCCTGTCGGTTTGATGACTGAGCTTTATAGCAGTCCAGAATATAAAGGCGAACCCGCCCCCTTTTTAATTAAACAAGGCACTGTCATTGCTAATGGCCCCGTGAAAGGCGCAACCGTTTTTGTTGATTTAAACAATAATAAACTACTTAATACAGGTGAAATTTCCACCACTACTGATAAAAAGGGTCATTGGCAATTTAAAAATGGGTCTTTTAAAGGAGACGTTGTTATTTTTGGTGGGATTGATACCTCTACCAGCCAACCTGTTAAAGGGGTTACCACGGTAACCCCTAACACGCTTACCACCGAAATTGAGACCAAAGCGTTAACCACCTCACTGCGTTATACGACAGCCTCTGTCCCTCCGTTGACAGAAAATACAATTACCGTGACTGAAGATAATACACTACGAATTTTTGCAAGCTTTAACCAACCCATTCAGCATGGAACCATCCCCGTCATTAATATTAATAATGGGGATAATAACCTTACTCAAAATGCTAGTATGACCCGTGTCAGTGATTTAACCTACTATTATGATTTCGATGTTCCTTCAGGAGATTTCACCGGCAATGTCAACGTAAGCACTCGATCACTCACGACGGGTAAGATAGTGCCTGTCCAAACCAGCAATACCACGTTTTCAGTTGATAATGCACCCGCTATTTTATCAAGTGATGTTTTGTTAGCCATTAATGAAAATATCGGTGAAAATCAAGCTGTTTATACCGCCGAATCCAATGATTCCAGTGCAATTTACAGCCTGAAAGATTCGCCTGATAGAGCTTTTTTTAATATTAATAGTGGAACAGGTGTGGTGACCTTAAAAGACAACCCAAATTTTGAAATTAAGCCCAGTTATAATTTTACGGTGGTTGTCAGTGATTCATCAGGAAACCTTAGTCAAAAAACCATTACCTTAAACATTAAAGATGACGATGAAATTATACCAACCATTAAAGTGGTTAGCTCAACAATTGAAAATGGCAGTTATAGAGTAGGGGATGTTATTCCTATTAGTATTGAGTTTAGTGAAATTGTTAATGTGAAGGGCTTACCAACTTTAACCCTTAAAATTGGTGATGTCGAACGGGTGGTTAATTACAACTCAGGCTCAGGCACAACGACGCTTACTTTTAATTACAAAGCCAAAGCAGACGATACAAGCACCGATCTTGGTTATATATCAAGCAATGCATTAAAACTAAACGGGGCTATTATCAGTGATTCTTCTGGAAATAAAGCCGACATCACTCTCCCCGCCCCTACTGCTGAAGGTTCTTTAGTCGCCAGTAAAGATATTATCATCGACAATACGACCCCCACATTAAAAAACTTAACACCGAGTGATGATTCAAGCGATGTTGCCATTGGTAGTAATATCGTTTTAACCTTTAATGAAGCCATCAAACTCGGAAAAGGCAAAATAACACTTTCCAATGATAACGATATTAAACGCTTTGATATCAAGGAAAATGCCGATCAATTTTCAATTGATGACAATGTACTCACCCTTAATCTTAACAATGGCTTAGAACACGGTTTAACAACCTATAAAGTTTCAGTCGATGCAGGTGTGATTGTTGATCTCGCCAGTAATCCTTATTTGGGAGTAACCACAACTTTTAAAACGGGGGTTAATACTAATGTGGTGATTTTTGATATGACGTCGGGTAAAAACTCCGCTCACAGTGATAGAAAATTTAAAACCGATGTTGATTATAAAATATATTTAAAAGTAGATCACAATTCTGCGAATGTAACCGAACCTCCAACAAAATGGACAGGTGGTGAGAATTTAGGCGCGGGGGATTTTATTACTTTTGTCGGTGACGGGGGCGGGAAGGTTTTAGGTTTTCACAAAAATGGCGTGTTATCTAATGGGAAAGCCAGCAAACTCAATACTAAAATAGAATGGGCTACCGCCGTTCAAACCGATGAAGGAAATGCGTCAGTTGGCAATGCTTTTGTGCTGAAAAAAGCAGGCGTTGGTAGTCGTAGTTTTAGTAATGCCCAAAACAATGTCTCCTTATGGACAGGTGGCGCTAATCTAGAACTCATTGGTAAAAGCTACAACACCAATATCCAACAAAGCCTTATGCAAACCCAAGGTTTATTATAGTGTTGTCATCACCGCGATCTCACAATACAAGGTCGCGGTGTAAATTCATACTTAAAAATACCCTTCGCGCTTTTTCTGCTCCATCGAGCCTGACTGATCATGATCAATCAGTCGTCCTTGACGCTCAGAAGTGGTGGTTAATAACATTTCTTGAATAATTTCAGGTAAAGTTGTCGCCGTAGATTCCACCGCTCCTGTTAAAGGGTAGCAACCTAACGTTCGAAAACGCACTGATTTCATCTCTATGGTTTCATTGTCAGCAATAGGCATTCTGTCATCATCAACCATAATAAGCATACCGTCTTTCTCGACCACAGGCCGCTTTTTAGCAAAATATAATGGCACAATGGGAATATTTTCTAAATGTATGTATTGCCAGATATCTAGCTCTGTCCAATTTGATAATGGAAAGACGCGAATACTCTCACCTTCATTTAAACGACCGTTATAGGTATTCCATAATTCAGGGCGTTGATTTTTTGGATCCCAGCGATGATTTTTATCGCGAAACGAATACACACGTTCTTTTGCACGGGCTTTTTCCTCATCTCGTCGTGCACCCCCAAAGGCAGCATCAAATTTATACTTATTCAATGCTTGTTTGAGCCCATCGGTTTTCATAACATCCGTATGTTTTTTACTGCCATGCGTAAATGGCCCTATCCCTTGCTCAATACCTTCTTGATTACTATGTATTAATAGTTCTAAGCCTAATTTTTTAACATGCTGATCTCGAAATTCAATCATTTCTTTAAATTTCCACGTCGTATCCACATGTAATAACGGAAAAGGCGGCTTCCCAGGATAAAAAGCCTTCATTGTTAAATGCAACATGACCGCAGAATCTTTACCCACCGAATATAACATCACAGGACGGTCAAACTCGGCCGCCACTTCACGAATAATATGAATGCTTTCAGCTTCCAGTTGTTTAAGATGAGTCAATTTATAATCAGTCATGAAAGATCCATAAAAAAGAAAGTGAGTATTTTAACCTAAGTTTAATCCAAAGGTTTTAAAACTATTTTTGATCAAGGCTGTCTTTTTTGACCTATTATTAATTAGCTTATCCTTAAAAATTCAGGGATAATGCTTAAAATTTTAAACCATCTTAGGCAAATTGTGATAATGAAACAAACGTTGAAATCTCTTATTGAACAAGCGATTATAACGCTTCAAACACAAGATATACTGGATAAAACGTTAACCCCTAAAATCACACTTGAACGAACTCGCGATACCTCACACGGAGACTTCGCCTCAAATATTGCGTTAAGCTTGGCAAAATCCGCTAAGATGAACCCCAAAGCCTTTGCTGAAAAAATTATTGCCGCCTTGCCAGCGCACGAAATGGTTCATAAAGTTGACATAGCAGGGCCTGGGTTTATTAATTTTTTTTTAAATCAACAAGCACTGCATCAAATTATCCCGCAAATTCACCAGCACGCTGAAAAATTTGGCGTAAGTAACCTTGGCGCTGGTAAAAAAATTCAAGTTGAATTTGTCTCGGCTAATCCAACAGGGCCATTGCATGTCGGACATGGACGGGGTGCCGTTTATGGTTCTGCGGTCGCTGATTTATTAGAAGCGGTAGGCTTTGAAGTTGATCGTGAATATTATGTCAATGATGCAGGTCGGCAAATGGATATTTTAGCCACCAGTATTTGGTTACGATATTTAGATGAGTGCGGTGAAGAAGTCAGTTTTCCTGTGAACGGCTATCGTGGGCAATATGTTTACGAGATTGCAAAAAAACTTCACGACGATGCCCACAATGAATACCGCCACCCTGCCAACTTAATTTTAGAAGACATCCCTGCCGATGAAGCACAAGGCGGTGATAAAGAAATTCATATTGATGCGCTGATCGCTCGAACCAAAGTTTTATTAGGCACTCAATATAAAGATATTTTTCAAGCAGGTTTAAGCTTTATTTTAAACGACATCAAAGATGATTTATCCAGCTTTGGTATTGATTATCATACGTGGTTTTCAGAGCGCCAACTCATGGATACAGGCGCTATTAAAAAGTCACTAACCCGTTTAGAAAACGAGGGTTTTCTTTATACTAAAAATGGGGCTGTTTGGTTTAAATCCGAATCATTAGGCGATGAAAAAGATCGTGTTGTCGTGCGAGACAATGGACAAACCACCTATTTTGCCTCTGATATTGCCTATCACCTCAATAAACTAGAACGAGGTTATGATCAAATTATTAATATCTGGGGTGCCGATCATCATGGTTATATCCCACGAATTAATGCAGCGTTAACCGCCTTAGGCGCTGAGGCTAAAAAACTCACCGTATTACTGGTGCAATTTGCAGTATTATACCGAGGTGAAGAAAAAGTTTCGATGTCAACACGTTCAGGTGAATTTGTTACTTTACGCCATTTACGTGAAGAAGTCGGAAAAGATGCCGCGCGATTTTTCTATTTAATGCGCCGCTCTGATCAACATATGGATTTTGATTTAAAACTAGCCACTTCAAAAACCAACGAAAACCCTGTTTTTTACGTTCAATATGCACACGCACGCATATGTAGTATTTTTAAACAAATGCAAGAGCAACAATTCATATGTGATAGTAAATTAGGGATGAAAAATTTAGCGTTATTAACCCAAGAACATGAGAGCGCCTTATTAAAAAAATTAGCGCTTTATCCAGAAGTGTTAGAAAAAGCGGCCTTAAATTATGAGCCACACCAATTAGTTCAGTATTTACGCGAATTAGCCACCGCCTTTCATACCTATTATAATGCTCACCAGTTTTTAGTTCCAGATGCAAACCTCCGTAATGCGCGTTTAACCCTTATTATCGCCATTAGGCAAGTCCTTGCGAATGGTCTAAACTTATTAGATATCCAATCACCTGAGGCGATGTAAATGCCTAAAGATTATAAAAACCGTTCTCATCAACCGTCAGCCAAACCAAAAAAAATCTTTCAAACGGATTTTGTAGCCTCAAATACCAGCTTAATTATAGCCGCTGTTGTCGTCGCCTCTCTTGCTACTGCGTATTTTTTAACACCCGATGTCTCTGATAGTGATAATAATATTGAAGCCATTGAAGCGATTGATGAACTTAATGACTTGGAAGATGCCGAAGAAGTCGCTAAAAAACAATTACAAAATAAAACTATTCAAGCATTAGCGGCAAAAGCACAATTTAAACTGGTTAAAAAAAATGAGCCACCCAGTCGACAAAATAACCCCGCGGAAGAACCACATTTTGATTTTCAATTCTATGGTATTTTACCTGAACTAGAAACGGTTATTCCTGAAAATGAAATTAAAAAACGCATTAAAAAAGAACAAACCGACACTCAAAAAACAAAAAATAAATACATCATGCAAGCGGGTTCTTTTAAAAAATACACCGATGCAAGCCGATTAAAAGAAAAGCTCACCGCTCTTGGCATCGAATCCCATATTGAACAAGCTAAAGTTAAAGAAGTTATCTTAAACCGCGTTAAAATAGGCCCTTTTTCAAATTTAAGCTCAGTTATGGAAATTAAAAATCGCCTAAAAAGCAAAAAAATGGACTCATTAGTCTTAGAATTTGAAGGGTAATCAATCTCAACTCTTGATTACTCACTTAAAACCCCATGATCAAAAGATAGAGATAAAAATAAAATAATGATCAATGTTGTTGCAATACGAATTAGGCTAGTTATTACCAGCTGTACGAGTAAAACACTCGTCAATATTTTTCAGATCCTCTATGTCTTAGTGGGTTTAGGTATTGTCACGAAAATAGATAAAGCATCTTTGCAACTGTTTTATATTTGCGTCATGGTGCTGTTTGCATTGCTTGTTTGGCGAATTATCTTCACTCGCTGGCTGCCAAAACTCTGTGGCGTTTGCCAAGAACCTTTAGGCAACATTCAATACGGGCAATGCCCTGAATGCAAAAATTACAACACCTATGACACCAAGCTTTGGTCAAAATTAGAATACACAGATATTGAAGCCGTTCACCGTGCTGAAAATAATTGGCTCTTGCAAAATATACTGGCACTCTTGATTGTCCTCCTAGTCTTTATTACCCCATTATTTTATTTATTTTTTGTTGGCGATCATAATATTCATGTCCTTAACCAAAAAAGACGCGCGGCCTTTTATGAAATCCGAAGCTCTTTTTTGAGATATAGCATCGCGCATGGCAAACCCCCAACTCAACTCAAACAATTATTACCCACCTATGTTTCAAAAATTCCAAAAGCGCTCAAAACCCCTAAAAAAGATGGTAAAGGAACGTTTGTCATTAAATACCAATTAAAAAATGAACAACCTATATTTACCTTTCATGTCTCACATTTCCCTATTTCCAAAATACACTATAATATTGCCTTAGACCGCTATAAATATGAGTCCTCCTTTGTTGAATTTTTATGGGAAACCAGCTTAGTATTTCAAGGGGAAAGTAGCTCAGAATCAAAATAACAGATGCGTAAACTGAGCTCATCCGACTGACATACCCCCCACCAACTTTCCCTCGCAATGAAAAGAAATGAATTTTTACAACATCAGCGTGGTCTATTAATAGCGCCTGTTTTAAATGTTTACTCCGTAGCACCCTAAGGAAACCAATGAAAATCAAATTTCCCCGTTGGTTTTACCAACTGGCCTCGCCACGATGGTTTTATGAAATCAGCGGCAAATTATTACCCGC
>JAGLEW010000055.1 GCA_023144875.1 Methylococcales bacterium | reverse complement strand
CTCGCCCTATTGATTTGAAAAAAACTGACCCACATGCGGCGGCAATTTATCCGATCCCTTTTAAAGATCGCTTGGATATTATTGTTTATACCAGCCAAGGTCTAAAACGTTTTTCTAGCCCAGTAACCGCTAACAAGTTAGAAAAAACTGCACGCATTTATGCGGAAAACTTACGTGATTATAGTAAGTTTTCAAAAACAAAACCGCAAGCTACTTTATTATATCAATGGTTGATTCAACCGTTAGATGCCTATTTAAAATCCCAACAAATAGAGACTTTGGTTTATATTCCCGATGGTGCTTTGCGACTATTTCCTCTTGCCGCTGTCTATAGTGGTGAAAATTTTTTAATTGAAGATTATGCAATTGTTACTTCCCCAGGAATGTCGTTAATTGAATCCAAAACAACTCAATATGAACAGCAACAAGCCGTTTTATTGGCAGGAGTGAGTAAACCTGGAGATGTTATTTATAATTTACCTAATAAATTATTAAATGGTCTTTTAGAAGGCGTGGTTGTTGAAAATGAAAAATCACGAAAAATTCGAGACCGTTGGTTAAAACAAAATAAAACCAGATCCCTTATTTCTAGTAAAATCGTTGAAAAAACCAGAGCGTTACGGGAATTACTTCAAGACCCGAACATAATTGAACAAATTAGAGAAAACTTAGCTTTACCCGCTGTTGAGACTGAAATTAAAGGCTTGTCTGAGCAAAATAAAATGCCTTATTTGCTAAATAAAGACTTTTCATTGGAAAATTTCTCAAAAGCTTTAGTGAAAAAACCTTATAAAATTCTACATATTGCTTCCCATGGTTTTTTTGGTACTACCGAGGATGAGAACTTTATTATGGCGCACGATAAAGTGCTCAACATTAAAAAATTACAACAATTATTGGCATTGGATCATTTTAAAAAATACCCGATTGATTTGATTATTTTAAGTGCTTGTCAAACCGCTGAAGGGGATGACCGTTCTCCGTTAGGAATTAGTGGTGTGGCCATTAAAGCCAAAGTACATAGTGCGTTAGGGTCTCTTTGGCCTGTTGTTGATGAAGCAACGGCAAAATTAATGCGTAATTTTTATGAAAATTTAAAAGATCCTCAGCTGTCGAAAGCACAAGCATTACAAAAAGCAAAATTAAACTTATTAAAACAAAAACAGTTTTCTAATCCTGCAATTTGGTCGCCCTTTATTTTGGTTGGAAACTGGAAATAACGACAGACTATGATGGTCGCCCCAGTTGTTGCCCTTTAAGCTCAATGTATTTATAAGTGTATTGAGAAAGCCATACAATAAAGCTTAAAAGCAACAACAGTAGTAGATTATTTAATAGTTCATTACCAGAGGTTAAAAACCGAACATTCCCTTTCATAGTGGTCAATTCAAGACCTGTGAGTTTCTGTAAAACCATCAGGCTTGAAATAAAACAAAAAAGAATGGCGGCATGTATCATATAAATAGAATATGAAAGTTTTCCAAGCATTTGAAACCATTTTAATTTCAAATAACTGGAGACTACACCCGATTCAAAAGCAAACACTAAAACGACCAAATAAAATAAAAGGGTTGCCACAATAGTGTGATATTTAAAGCTTGATTGCACAACAATGACGACCGCGACCAAAACCATGACTTCTAAGAGGCTCCCATAAATTTTTGTGAGCTTAATATGATGAATTTTGCGGTAAAGGAGATTGGTTAACGCCCCTCCAAAAAAACATGAGACCCCTCTTAACACTTCATTTACAAAGATATTAACTTTAGAAACAAGTAAATAAAAAGCAATACCGACCATCATAATCCAAAGAATTTTTTTAAATTTAGTTAAAAAATCAATGGTTGGAAATAACAAGACATAAAGATAAAATTCAATACTGATACTCCATGTCGGGTAGTTAAAACTTAAGGGGTCAGCGAACGAAAACCACGATTGAATGAGCAATAAGTTAGGGAGTATTTCACCTATCGCATAGGAGCCTGTAAAAGGGGGGTGATTAAAGCTGAAGCCCCCTTGTTGATAAGCGATTAATTTGACAACTTCTAATAAACAAACTACGACAAACATCGCTAAATGCAATGGGTAAATTCTAAAAAATCGTGCTTTAATAAAGCGAGAAAAATTTAAATTCTCTCTAAATCCATAGGCATGGACTAACACAAAACCACTTAAGACAAAAAAGAACTCCACAAAAATATGACTACTGCGTACAAACGTTAATTCAGTCACACTACCACTTAGTCGTACATGAAAAGCTACCACCAACAGCGCGGCTAATCCTCTAAAGGCATCAAGGGCTTCAAATCGTTTATTCATAACTTTATCATCGTCTTAACTTACTAATATGATACAAGCTTAGTAACAAAAAAGTTCAAGGTGAGATAATTTGTTTATTTTGCGTGCATGAGCCGTTGTTGCTGCATTCTTGCTCCAATCCCTTCTGGTTTTATAAGTCCTGTGGCATACGCCATAATAACCAAAATAAAAAGCACCACTGATAAGCTAATCCGAAAGGTTAATGCTTTGACTGTTTTTTTAGTGTTACCTCCCTGTTTATTTCTTATCATATGGTACAAAGCAGAACCGAGACTGACAATAATCAGTAAAAAGGCGATAATAACGAGGCTTTTAATCATCATTCAAGTAGGTTTGGTAAAATAAAAGCACTATTCTCAATTATTAATGCGCATTTGCCAAGTGTCTAAAACTAAAATAATACGATATAAAATAGTGGCGCAAACATTTGAAGTAAGTGTGTCGGTGCTCATTATCTATTTATTAACACTGGTGTTACTGTTAAATTTAGGTTTTTGGCAGCTAAGACGATCAACCGAAAAACAACTATTTTTACAACAACAGCAAAAACAATCAAAGCAGATTTTAAACTTAAAGACAGATACAAACGATAACCTTGAAATATTGCGTTATCGAATGGTTGTTGTGGAAGGACGCTATCTACCAGAAAAACAATTTTTAATTGATAATCAAATTTTTCAAGGCAAGGCAGGGTATTTTATTTTAACCCCTCTAATTTTAAAAAATAGCCAAAAAATAGTATTAATCAATCGAGGTTGGTTACCACGCCATGCCGATCGCACCATTTTACCTGATATTAAGGTAGCAAAAATATCGGTTCGCATTGCAGGTCGTATTAATGCCTTCCCCAGTGTTGGACTAAAACTTAAAGGGGCTGAAATTCCAACTAAAAATTGGCCATCTGTAGTTCAAGTGGTTGATACACAAATCTTAGCGAAAAAATTAGACGAGGATTTATTTTCATTTCAAATTGAATTAGCCCCTGACGCTGAAAATGGCTATAGCCGACATTGGCATAGTCAAAAACTAATGCCGCCCGAAAAGCATATTGCTTATGCGATACAATGGTTTGGGTTAGCCTTAACGCTCACTTTTTTATTTTTTTGGCATAGCCGTAAAAAAACAGACTTATGACTTCACAACAAAAACAAAATAGACGTAATATTCTCATTATTTTTGGAATGTCCATTATTCCTTTTTGCATTGCTTGGTATTTATCAAATCACCCCGAACTCGTCACCGCTGGAAAAAGTAATGGTGATTTAGTTATTCCCGTTATTACGACGGAACGCACTGAAATGCAAGGCTTTGACGAATTTTCTAAAAAAAATATTAAAGAATTAGCGGGGCATTGGTTATTGGTTAATATTATTCCAAAAGATACCTGCGACAAAGTATGTGTAGAGGCGATACACAAAACCAAACAATTACGTTTAATGCTCAGTAAAGACCTCACACGGGTACGACGGATGGTGTTAATTTTTAAAAACCCTGCGCTTGAAATAGCGAAAAATTGGTGGAAGGATGACCAACGTTTGCTTCATATTACCCCTGCGCCATCGTTAATTAAAAAATTTGAAACGCTTGGAGAAAAACCACTAGACGGTGGAATGTTATTTTTGATGGATCCCTTAGGCAATATCATGATGCGTTATGACAGTGGTTTTGACCCCTATAAAGTTAAAAGTGATTTAAAGAAACTTTTGAGAATTTCACAAATTGGTTAATATAAAAAAATAAAAAATGATCAGAAAAATAATTTTATTGTCTTGTTGGTTGGCATTTATCAGCCTACTCTTTAACACATACACGCATTTATCGGTGGTTAAAAATAACCCATGGCAAATGATGGAGAGTCTTTTAAATAATCCATTGTTGTTTCTCAATTATTGGAAAATACCTTATCTCTGGGGACTGATGGGACTCAATTTATTGGTGATGATGGTCGTAGGATGGCGAACTTCATTACCTTATGCCAGAGTCGCGCTAAGTGCCTTTTTTGCGTTACTGTTATTGGGTTTACAAATCACTGCCAGTTATTGGGTCTTTAAAACGCAAGGAATGCCACTGGCGATTACGGTGGACCTCTTACTTGGAATGAGTCTTTTTTGGACGTTGTGTCGTTTGCGTCTTCGTGTTCATCCAGAAATAAAACCGCGTACGAAAAAAGCTCCGCTTCGATACTTTTCCTTTGTGGGTATTTGTTTATTATTTAGCCAAATTTTAGTCGGTATTTGGTCAAGCGCTAATACCACGGGCTTAATGTGTAAGGATTTTCCACGTTGTAACGAGCAATGGATGCCGCAAGCAGATTTTATAAGCGGATTTAATTTTTTAAATGCGGTGTTAAATAATTCATTAGGACAGTTATCCTTTGATGCGCAATTAGCCATTCATTGGAGTCATAGAATTGGAGGTTTATTAACCTTTGTTATCTTGATTATACTGATGATAAGGGCAACGTCTGAGCATCAAAGTAAACCCATCCGAAGAGCAGGGTTATTACTGAGTATTTTATTATTGATTGAACTGTCTTTGGGAACCTTTAGTATTAAATTAGGCTTACCTTTGGGCATTGTAATGGCGCATAACGGCTTTGCGGCTTTATTAATGTTGCCCTTGTTTGGCATTAGTTTTTACAGTAAATACGATCTTTTTGAGGCTGAAAAAACAGCCCTAGACTCAAGCATTAGTCCTTTTGTTAAGCCAACACTTGATACGGAAATCAAGAAACCATCAACGGATAAACTTTATTTACGCCTCACTTCACAGCTTAAAAAAACACGGCACGGTTTAGGGGATATTTTAACCAGTTTACCGCTGGGTCAAAAAGGGGTTACTGAAGAATTACTGGAAGATATTGAAGCGCGTTTATTATTAGCCGATATTGGTGTGGATGCCACCACGGATATTATTAATAAATTAACCGATAGTTTAGATACTCATCAATTAAAAGATAGCGCCGCGTTACTGGCGGCTTTAAAGCAAGATTTATTGGATATTTTAAAACCTTGCGATCAACCGCTGGTGATTCCAGAGCAAGACTCGCCCTTTGTTATTTTAGTGGTGGGGGTTAATGGTGCAGGTAAAACCACTACGATTGGTAAGTTGGCAAAAAAATTACAAAATCAAGGTCATAGTGTCATGCTTGCCGCGGGTGATACCTTTCGAGCCGCCGCTGTTGAGCAATTACAAGTATGGGGGGAACGCAATGAAGTCACGGTGGTTTCCCAGCAATCAGGCGCAGATTCTGCTTCGGTAATTTTTGATGCATTACAATCGGCCAAAGCTAAAGGAATTAACGTTTTAATTGCCGATACTGCAGGACGTTTGCATACAAAATCAAATTTAATGGAAGAATTGTCTAAAATCAAACGAATCATGGGAAAACTAGATGCCGATGCACCCCATGAAGTATTATTAGTTTTAGATGCAGGAACAGGGCAAAATGCGCTCTCGCAGGCAAAATTATTCAACCAAACCGTTGCTTTAACAGGTTTGACTTTAACAAAATTGGATGGGACTGCAAAAGGTGGGGTTATTTTTGCGTTGGCAAAACAATTAGTCGTTCCCATTCGACATATTGGTATTGGAGAGGGTATTGATGATTTACAGGATTTTAATGCCGAGCATTTTGTGGATGCACTTTTTACAACGGATGAGTTAAGTTAATGTTAATTTTTGATAAAGTAAGCAAAGGATACCCTGATACAGGCAATGTATTATTAGATGTGAATTTGCATTTACACTACGGTGAAATGGCCTTTTTAACAGGTCAATCAGGGGCAGGTAAAAGTACTATGTTGAAATTAATTGCGATTATGGAGCATTGCAGTGGCGGTGAAATCACCTTGGATGGACGTAATTTAAAAGGTATAAAAGAACGGCATATTCCCTTTATTCGGCGTAAATTAGGGCTTATTTTTCAGGATTATAAATTATTACATGACCGAACTGTGTTTGATAATGTTGCCTTGCCGTTAGTGGTATCGGGTTATGGTCAACAAGAAATTGGGCGACGAGTACGTGCCTCACTTGATAAAGTCGGCTTACTGGGTAAAGAAAAAAAATATCCCTTAGGCTTATCAGGGGGGGAGCAGCAACGTGTGAGTATTGCCAGAGCCATTGTCAATAAACCCTCGTTAATTTTGGCTGACGAACCGACGGGAAACCTTGATCCAGAGCTGTCCGCCGAAGTTATGCGCTTATTTGCCCAGTTTCAGCAAGTGGGCGTGACGATTTTAATTGCAACCCATGATATTGATATTATTACACAAATGGATTATCGCGTTTTAACCTTAGAAAATGGTCAATTAAAGGAAGGGTAACCCCACATGATGACAAGTAAAAACAAGAATCTTCAAAAGCCGAAGACAGACGATGCCTCTGAAGAGGTTCTTAAGGTAAAAAAGGCAAAGGAAATTGAAGAAAACCGCTTTTATATTTACATGGCGTTGCATGTGCAAACGTTATTTGCAAGCTTAAGTAAATTATTAAAAACCCCTTTGACTTCTATCATGACGGTGGTCGTGTTAGCGATTAGTATTGCTTTAGCCAGTAGTTTTCATGTGTTATTAAAAAATGTTGAGCAGCTCACAGGGACATTAGAAACATCCAGTGATATTACGCTTTTTTTAAATAGTAATGCCGATGATTTAATGGGGCGAAAATTAGCGGATAAAATCGTAGAATGGCCTGATGTTAAGCAAGTTGATTTGATTACTCAATCAATGGCATTAGCCGAATTTAAGGATTATAGTGGTTTTGGAAGTGCATTAAATGCCTTGGAAAACAACCCACTACCAACAGTTTTGCAAGTTATCCCTAAAAACTCGTTAGTAAAAAGGGAATCCTTGGAAGATTTATTAGAGCGCTTGAAACGGTTAGAAGACGTTGATATTGCCCAAATGGATATGCAGTGGATACAACGATTGCAATCAATGATGGATTTAGCGCGCCAAGGGATGATTTTATTGAGCGCGGTATTAAGTTTTGCGGTGTTATTTGTAATGGGAAATACCATTCGCTTAGAATTAGAAGATAGGCGCGAAGAAGTGCTTATTTCTAAATTAGTTGGGGCAACACATTCGTTTATTCAACGACCTTTTTTATACACAGGCTTTTGGTTCGGGTTGTTTGCAGGTGCTATTGCATGGGTCATTGTGACGGTAGTAATGGTCATTCTAAAAGCCCCGATAGAGCGTTTATCAGAATTATATGATCATACCTATGAAGTTTTATTTTTAAATTTTTCAGAAAGCTTGATTCTATTGGCTATTTCTTCAACCCTAGGGGTTTTAGGGGCGTGGATGGTCTTGCATTATCAACTTAAAAGTATACGATTAGAATAGCTTTATTTTTGCGTATCATTTCGATACTTTGCAATCCAATGTTCGAGTGTTTTGTACAGAAGCTTGGAGTCAATAGGTTTTGGAATGTGCGAACTCATGCCCGCGTCTAAAAATTGCTGTTTTTCCTCTCCCATAGCATAAGCAGTCATGGCAATAATAGGCACATCCGTTAACTGTTTACGGATAATTTTGGTGGCTTCCATACCATCCATTTCAGGCATTTGTACATCCATTAAAATAGCATCGTAATGGGTCTCATCCAGTGCTTTTTCGACCGCTTCTTTCCCATTTTTGGCAATATCAACGCGAGCCCCTACTAATTTTAAAAATTCGACGGCAACCAGTTGATTAATTCGATTGTCTTCGGCGAGTAATATGTGGCTATCATTTAGAATATTCATATCTTTAAAAGGTTCATTTTGACTGTTTTGTGCGGTTATCATCATAGGTGATTGATCGTTTTGAATGCCTAAATAAGTGGTAAAGGTAAATTGGCTTCCTGAGTTAATTTGGCTTGACACCGAAATATCTCCCTTCATTAGTTCGGTGAGCTGTTTGCATATAGCAAGTCCTAAACCTGTACCACCAAAGCACCTTGTCGTTGATGTGTCCGCTTGTGTGAAGGGGTTGAATAATTGTTCTATTTGTTCATTGTTAATGCCGATCCCTGTGTCTTTAACATTAAATATTAGTTCTATTTTAAGATCGTCACTGAGCTGCCCTTTCGTGATTTCAATAATCACTTTTCCTTGATGTGTGAATTTAATCGCATTACTAACAAGATTAGTCAGTATTTGCCGAATTCTAAGCGGATCACCGATTAAATACCGAGGAACACTAGGACTTGTGTGGCAGTATAAGTTAATCCCTTTTTCCAATGCAAGATTTTGATTCAAATTTAAAATATTTTCTGTGACTTCGACAGCAAGATCAAAATCTCGATACTCAATTTCCAACATGCCTGCTTCAATTTTAGAAAAATCAAGGAGATCATTAATCAAACCAAGTAAGTCAATCGCCGCACGATTAATTCTAAAAAGATAATTATGTTGTGTCGGGTTCAGGTCTGTTTTTAAAATAAGCTCACTTAAACCGATAATCGCATTCATAGGGGTTCTAATCTCATGGCTCATATTGGCTAAAAAATCACTTTTTGTTTGATTAGACTCATCGGCTTTATTTTTAGCGATGATTAACTCGTCCTCGATACGTTTGAGTTCTATCATCATGGCATTAAAACCACGAAATAAATTACCATACTCATCGTCACGCTTGATTTGCTGCGTAAAAATATAATCCTTATTTTCATGAACTTTTTTCATAATGTGCAAAAGTTCATAAATGGGTTCTGAAAACATGCGCTGAGAAAAATACGCTAAAATCAAAATAATAATGGTCATTATGCCAATAAAAATTAAAAATAAATCAGTTAGGTTTTTAAGTTTTTTTCTAAGGCTTTGGCTGTTAAACGTCACATGTAATGTGCCAACTTGCTCATCATCTGCATAAATAGGGATGAGTAAATCAAAATTTTCCAAAAAAAAGAATGAGTTTTGTATTTCTTGAGGTTCCGTTTTATTAAACTTGGAAAAATATTTTAGCGAGTCTCTTTTTAGTTTATGCTGATTCTCTAATAAAACATGGGGGTTAAAATAATTTGCAAAAATTTCGTTATTATCATCGTAGAGGAACGCCGTCATAATACTGCTGTTAACGTTTAAGGTCTTCAGTGTTTTATCGGCATTCTCATTATCAGCAAAATTTAAAGCAAGGCTTAAATTTAAACTCGCCACTTTTGATAATTGCTTAATGTTGGCAATTTCAGCCTCTTGCGTTGTTGTAACACCAATGTATAAAAAAACACTACTGGCAATGAGTAAGGAAATCATCGCGGTAAAGTTTAAAATAAAAACTAACTTTGTTCTAATTGAGATATTAGAAAGGCTTTTTATCATCTATATTTCTAAAAAAATGTTGAGAATTTAATAGGTTAGCAACGGTTTAGACAATTTCTATTATGCAAGATAACCGTAAAAATTGAAATTTAGTCGGCATGAGAATATTCTAAATTTTTGTTATAATTGTTAGGCTTTGTATTATAGATGTTAATGTTTACTTTCACACGTTAAACTAAAGTGTATTATTTTCAGTTGAAATTATCAAATCTATTAGAAGCTGTATTTATAATAATGCGAACTGCATCTGATAATGCTTATAAATAAAAAATACACGTCATTCCCTTTGATAGAATTACCCTTTTGAAAATAACGTAATGCCTAGGGTGATAAAATAATAAAAGTTTCATATTTCGTATTTTGTCCTTTTCTAAAGTAAATTATAAAAATAAATTGTGTGCAACCTGTGGCTAAAATGAGATCTCTACATAAAAAGACTCAACAACAATATTTTTATCAATTATTCTTGTTTATAGTATCTATCAGCATGTTTCTTGTGTCGATTTCAGCGCACGCGTTAGATCGTGAGAAAGTTCAGGCAAAATATTTAAAAAGTTTGTCATCAAATGTTATTTGGCCACCTTCATCTGTGCAGGCGAAAAGTGCTTCCTTTGATCTTTGTATTCTAGGGGAAAATAACTTTAAAGATTATCTTGAAAAAGTTTATACCACTAAGTCAAAAATTCAGCGCAAACCTGTGAGAGTGATTTATATAAATAAAGCTGAAGAATCAATGGGTTGCCATGTATTATTTATTAGTTTATCGGAAGATACTAATCTTGAGGCTATTTTAGATTTTGTAAGCGATAAACCCATTATGACCGTCAGTGCCATTCGTGGATTTATCGAAAGAAATGGTCTGTTTCAATACTATATGCAAGGTACAAAAGTTAAAATCAAAGGCAATTCTATTATTTTTACAGGCCACTTGTTAAAAATTAATCCTGCGTTGTCAAATGTTATCAAATTTTATTAAGCGGTTTTTTAATGAAAAAAACAGTACTTCCCTTCGTTATCCTATTCAGTCAAATTTTTATAAATACACCTCTGGCAGCACAAGAAAAAATAAGTGATGAAATCCCCATAGCTGATAAGGATAACTTAGAAGATTATTCGTTAGAGAATTTATTAGACATGGAAACCAGTGCGAAAATAAATATCGGTAGCCGTGGAAAAGCCATTGATTCATCCGATGCCAAAGTGCCTGTTGATGTGGTCACCGCAGAACAAATTGATAAAACGGGTTTCACTGAATTAACACAGGTATTACAGCGATTCATTCCAGGGTTTAATTACCCACGTCCCTATTTAGCCGATGGCAGCGCCCATGTTCGCCCGTTTACGCTGAGAGGCATGTCACCTGATCAAGTACTGGTGTTGGTTAATGGTAAACGGTTACATGCAAGTAGTTTATTACATGTCAATGGAACTGTCGGTCGTGGCTCAACAGGCGTGGATTTAAATACCATTCCTCTGCGATCAATCGCCCGCGTTGAAGTTTTACGTGATGGGGCGGCGGCTCAATATGGCTCAGATGCGATTGCAGGGATTATTAATATTATTTTAAAATCAGGGGGCGAAGAACGGCGACTGACCTCTACTGTTGGACAAACTTATAACGGGGATGGGGAACTTTATCAAGCCGATGTGCATTATGGGATCACTTTACCAATGGATGGCTTTATAAATATGACTGCCGAATTACGCAGTCATCACCCAACGGATCGTGCAGATATTGATACACGTGAGCAATACTTTGTTGGAGATCCTAAAAATAATCAAGCTCATCGATTTACTGACCGAGAAGGCGATGCTCGTGTAAAGAGTTTTTTATTCGCCTTTAACTCAGAAGTTCCGCTTTCAAATACATTGATTTTTTATTTAAATGGCTCCATGAATTATCGACGTAATGAATCCAGCGTTTTTTTTAGACGTGCCTTAGATAATCGAAATGTAAGAGGTCTTTACCCTAATGGGTTTTTACCTTTATTTGGTTCAAATATTATTGATTATTCAGCAACCGTCGGCTCAAAAGGTGAAACCAGTTTTGGTATGTCATGGGATTTAAGTCATACCGTTGGCGGAAATTATATTCATTACGATGTTAAAAATTCAGTGAATGCTTCATTAGGGATGGCAAGTCCCACATCTTTTGATGCAGGTGGATTACACTCCAGACAACATACGACTAATTTAGATTTATTTAAAAAAATAAATTGGGGCTTTGAAAAACCATTAGAAATGGCATTAGGTTTCGAATGGCGTTATGAAACATTTTCTATTGCGGCAGGTGATAAAGCTTCTTATATTCATGGCAACGTTCCTGTTTTGGACGGGCCAAATAGAGGTCAGAGCACAATGGCAGGCGCACAAGGCTTTCCAGGTTTTAGAAAAAGTAATGAACTCAGTGAAGACAGGCATAATTTTTCAACTTATCTTGATTTGAATACTCAGTTTTTCAATAAGTTATCGATAGGAGTGGCAGGGCGTTATGAATATTACAGTGATTTTGGTTCCAGTTTAAATGGAAAATTTTCATTAGGTTATCGGGTTATTGATGAGCTTCTTTTAAGAGGCTCCATGAGTACAGGCTTTCGTGCCCCATCGTTGCAACAATCGTATTTTAACTCAACCTCTTCAATCAGTATTAATGGTCATTTGACCTCCACCTCAACACTTCCCGTCAATGCTTCCATATCACAAGCATTAGGGGCAAAGGCATTAAAGCCTGAAAAATCGCAACATTTCACGATTGGTTTTATGTTGGAGCCTGTCGCTCATTTTTCATTAAGTGCGGATTATTTTTATACTAAAATTGATGATCGAATTATTTTTTCACGCAATATAACCTCTGGGCTTTCCCCCGAAATTAAAGGTATTTTAGGCAGCAATAATTTATCAGCAGCGCGTTTTTTTACCAATGCGATTAACACGGAAACCCAAGGCTATGATATTCGGGCAAATTACGATTTTAATTTACAAAAACGTGGCGAATTAAAGTTATCCGCACTGTATCATTATCATCAAACCAAGGTTTTAGGAGGGGTTCATGCCCCTGAAATTTTAGGTGAACATGGGGGGGATATTATTATCAGTCATGGCGATCATGAAAATATTGAATCAGGACAACCAAGTCAAAATTTAATTTTAATGGCTGATTATAAAGTGGGAGGCTTTGAAGGGGCCTTTAAGGTGATGAAAGTCGGTGGCTTTACCTTTAATCAAGAAGGCTTTGAAAGCCAGTGGTTAGCGGATATAGATCTGTCGTATCAACTGGATCGGCATTTTAATATTGGCATTGGGGTGCATAATTTATTTGATAGCGCCCCTAAAAAGCTACGAGGGAATGGGCGTTTTTTACAAACCAGCCCTTTTGGACATAATGGTGGGTTTTATTATATGCGCTTATCCGCTGAATTTTAATGTCAGAGAATGAGTAATGTTACAATTCCATTTTTTAATTATCAAAAAGTTTACATGTTTCTAAATCAATTTTATACCACGCATGAGGGACAAATTTTAATCCGTGCGGAACAGGCAAGCCATTTTGCAAAAGACATTGCTAAAGATTTTAACCCCTTGCATGACCCTCATGCCAAACGTTTTTGTGTGCCTGGTGATTTACTGGTTGCATTGGTCATTGCAAAATATGGCTTAAGTCAAAAAATGCAATTTACTTTCTCAGGGATGGTGGGGCATGATGTTTATTTGAACTTCCCTGAAACTGAGGCTGATTATTTCGAAATTACGGATGATGATCAAAAAACTTATATGAAGGTGAATCGGAGTGGCGATAAAATTCATGATAAAACGTTACTTGAAGGATTTATTCGAGATTACGTGGCGTTTTCAGGCCCCAATTTCCCGCATATTTTAGTGCCACTCATGGCAGAACAACAGGTTATGATTAATACCACACGACCATTAGTTATTTATGAAAGCATGCTTTTTGAATTTGAATCCTTAAATTTTACCCGCCCTGAACTGAGTGCTATTGAAAACACGCTGGATATTAAAGGAAAACGAGGGGATGCGCGGTTTCATTTTCAAGTAAATTCAGAGGGAAAAACAGTCGGTAAAGGCTTTAAAAAAATTCTAATTAGCGGTATGCGTGATTATAATCACGAGGTTATTCAAGCTTTTACCGAGCAATATCTCGCACTGAAAGCGACTTATGAAGCAAAGCAAGCCTCTTAGCGTAAGCGGATTGACTGTTTATCCGTGGTGATTAACTCTTTTTTATAGAGGGCGCCAATGGCTTGTTTAAAGGCTTTTTTGCTGACAGCAAACGCACTATAAATAGCTTCAGGTGGGCTTTTATCGCCCAAAGCTAAGTAACCATCTTGAGCGTTAAGCTGAGCGAGTATTCTATCGCTTAAATCACTCGTTTGCGTATGGACAGGCACGAGTGGTTGCAAGCTTAAATCAATCCGTTTATCTTCACGAATTTTTTTGATATAAGCGTTGAGTTTTAGGCCTTTTTCCAAGGGTTGAAAAATTTCATTATTATAAATAACCCCCCAGTGACTGTTATCGACAATCGCTTTAAAGCCTAAATCGGTTTTTTCAGCGATGATAATTGGAACTTGTTGACCCTCTTTAAAATAAATGGATTCATCAATAATTAAATGCTCAAACCGAGTGGTCGCGGTCACTCGGTCGTCATCATCTAGGAAAATTTTAACTAAATAAGACTTATCGAGTATTAAAGGATAACGTTGCTCATTAAAAGGCACCAATAAATCTTTAGACAATCCCCAATCTAAAAAAGCCCCTACACGACCAATATCCGTCACTTTTAACCATGCTATATCATCAACTTGCGCTTTTGGTGTGTGGATTGTTGCCGTGAGCTGTCCTTTTTTTCCACTATAAACAAACACTTTTAATGATATTCCCGCCTTACATCGCTTGGGAACTTCATTGTCTGGAAATAAAATAACCCCTTCATCATCATCTATAAAACACCATTCATTCTGTTGTCTTTGTACTTTAAGTTGATTAAATTTACCGATTTTAAGCATTGATTGAGCCTGTTGTGTGAAATTCTAGGAACCTATATTACTTTCTGGTTCAAAAGATTGAGGTGGGTTATTAGGTTTTATCGTTGGCAATGGTATGGTTGATTTTGTTGGAACCATTTCCTCATTAATAGCAGGTGTTTGTGATGGTTGATTCAGTCTTATTGTTTGAGAATTAGGTGAGGATTTACTTGGAGGGATCGTTACATTAATTTCTGTGGGTGGTGGTGGCGTTGGCGTTGGTGGCGCTGAGTTTTTGGTGGGACCCTCTTTTGTTTTTTTACGATTTTTCATATAAAGATCAAGTTTTTCTTTTGCCGCTTTAGCCTGTTTTTCATCCTCAAGTATGATTCGGACTTTATTGTCGTTCGAATTTTCCTGATTGTTGCAAGGTCTTGCTTGATAGGTCAGTTTACCTGTGACAGGATCAGGGCATTTATACACTCCTGCCTCGGCGACGCTAAGACTTGTTATTAATAATGGGAGAATAATCAATCTCATAGGAAACCTCTATTAAAAATTAAATTAAATTCATACTATCATTAAGTTGTTTAGATGAAAAGATAGCGATAACGTTTAAAGGGGAAAAATTAGGATCATATCACAACTTTTAAGGCTAAATAGACGAGGTTTACGTGACTAAATCTTGCGCGAGATAAAAACATCGCTTATAATCCTCGCCTGAAAAGTATGCGAGCGTGGCGGAATTGGTAGACGCGCTGGTTTTAGGTACCAGTATCTTATGATGTGAGAGTTCAAGTCTCTCCGCTCGCACCACTTAACTCCCCTTTAACATTAACAACACCTTGTTAATGATTCATATTCTATTTTGCCGATATTGATCGCCTAAAATTCCCTATATTATTTCGTTGAGGACAACTAATGCAAGTTTCTGTCGAACAGACATCCGAATTAAACCGAAAAATGACTGTCCAAATTTCTGAAGAGGCGCTTCAAGAAAAAGTAGATGCCCGTTTAAAGTCATTAAAAAATGAAGTTAAAATTGATGGCTTTCGTCCAGGAAAAATTCCACTAAGTGTCATCACAAAAAGATACGGTGAAAAGGTTCGTGGAGAAATTGCAGGAGAATTGGTGCAATCAAGCTATTATGAAGCGTTACAGGAACAAGAACTACGGCCTGTTAATATGCCTCACATTCATCCTATTGAACAAGAAAGTGGCATAGGTTATACCGCTGAATTTGAAATTTATCCTGAGATTTCTTTAGAGGGTATTAAGGCTATCGAAGCAAAACGCCCGATGTCTACTATTGAACCCACTGATTTTGATGAAATGGTCGAAAAATTACGCCATCATAAAATTTCATGGGACTTGATAGAACGTCGTTCGGAAAATAATGACCGAGTGACTATTCACTTTTCAGGGACATCGGAAGGTGAAGATTTTACCAGTGGTAAAGTTGAAAATTTTGAAGTGGAATTAGGAAAAAACCAAATGATTCCAGGGTTTGAGGAACAATTATTAAACCTTGAAGCAGGCGAAAATAAATCGTTTGAACTTACCTTTCCTGAAACCTATGCGGCAAACCCTAAGCTTAATGCAAAATTAGCTAACTTTGAAATAGAAGTTGTAAAGGTTGAAGCTCCTAAACTACCTGATGTTAATGAAGCATTTGTCACAGAATATGGCATTGAATCAGGTGATATTGAAGCTTTTTATAAAGATGTGCGTGCCAATATGGACAATGAATTACAACGTGCTTTATCAGGGGAATTAAAAGAATCCGTCCTCGACGCGTTATATGACAATCTTAAAATAACCTTACCAAAGGCTTTGATTGACCAAGAATTGAGTGCGTTAATGAAACCTTATATTGAAGCGATGGAAAAACAAGGTCAAAAACCTGAAGAAATGGATCTTCCACGTGATATTTTTGAAGAGCGTGCTAAAAAGCGCGTTGGCTTAGGTTTAATCTTAGCGGAAATCATTCAAGAAAATAACATTTCAGTTGATAAAGAAAAACTTCGTTCAACGATTCAAGATTTAAGTCAAAGCTATGATACGCCTGATGAAGCCTTGGCGTGGTACTATGAAGATGAAAAACGCTTGGATGAGGTGAAGCAAATGGTATTAGAAGAGCAAACGGTTGAATGGCTCACAGGACAAATGCAAATGAGTGATGATGAACCGCAAAAATTTCATGAGTTAGTGAGCAAACGCATCCAAAAACAGCAACAACGAGGTTAAAATGTATCAGACAACAGGTTCAGGTATTTTAACCCCCCCACAAGCGGCGGGTGGGTTAGTTCCAATGGTGATTGAACAAACCGCCCGAGGCGAACGTTCGTATGATATTTACTCACGACTTTTAAAAGAGCGTATTATCTTTTTAGTGGGTCAAGTGGAAGATTACATGGCTAACCTTGTCGTCGCACAATTGCTGTTTTTAGAATCTGAAAACCCTGATAAAGATATACATTTGTATATTAATTCACCAGGTGGTTCTGTGACGGCAGGTATGTCAATTTATGATACGATGCAGTTTATTAAACCTGATGTAAGCACGCTTTGTATTGGTCAAGCAGCCAGTATGGGCGCGTTATTATTAACGGGTGGGGCAAAAAATAAACGCTTTTGTTTGCCACATTCGCGCATGATGATTCATCAGCCACTAGGTGGGTTTCAAGGCCAAGCATCTGATATTGATATTCACGCTAAAGAAATTTTATTGATTCGAGAAAAACTGAATAATGTATTAGCGCATCACACAGGCCAACCCGTAGAAACGATTGCAAAAGACACCGATAGGGATAATTTTTTAAGCGCTGAAGACTCGGTCAACTATGGCTTAATTGATAAAGTGGTTTCTGAACGCCAATCATCTACGACTTAACCCTTACTAAACAGCTTACATTCTTTGGAGACTTAAATTTATGAGTGGTGACGATAAACTACTTTATTGTTCTTTTTGCGGTAAAAGTCAAAATGAAGTAAAAAAATTAATTGCAGGTCCTTCTGTTCATGTTTGTGATGAATGCGTCGCCCTTTGTAATGATATTATTCGAGATGATGCAGAACAAGAAAAAGTATCTGATACCTCGGTTAATAAAGATGAGTTACCCAAACCTAAAGAAATTAAAGCAACCTTAGATGACTATGTCATAGGGCAAGAACAAGCGAAAAAAAATCTTTCGGTCGCCGTATATAATCATTATAAGCGTTTGCGGAGTCAATCTAAAAAAGACGATATTGAGCTTGGAAAAAGTAATATTTTATTAATTGGTCCGACAGGTTCTGGTAAAACATTATTAGCCGAAACCTTAGCCCGTTTGTTGGATGTCCCTTTTACCATTGCGGATGCGACCACCTTAACTGAAGCAGGTTATGTCGGTGAAGATGTTGAAAATATTATTCAAAAAATTCTTCAAAAATGTGATTATAATGTCGAAAAAGCCGAAACAGGCATCATTTATATTGATGAAATTGATAAAATCACCCGAAAATCTGAAAACATGTCGATTACACGCGATGTGTCAGGTGAAGGCGTACAGCAAGCATTATTGAAGCTGATTGAAGGCACTATTGCCTCGATTCCACCACAAGGCGGACGTAAACACCCGCAACAAGATTTTTTACACGTTAATACTGCGAATATCTTATTTATTGTCGGTGGGGCTTTTTCAGGGCTGGATAAAATTATTCAAAATCGCTCAGTAAAAAGTGGCATCGGCTTTGGCGCTGAAGTGCAATCAAAAGATGAAACTAAAAATGTAGGCGAATTATTTTCAGAAGTCGAGGCAGAAGATTTAATTAAATATGGTTTGATTCCAGAATTTGTAGGTCGTTTGCCCGTGGTGGCAACCCTTGAAGATTTGGATGAAGCCGCCTTAATTCAAATTTTAACCCAACCTAAAAATGCATTGGTCAAACAATATCAACATTTATTTGAGATGGAAGGGGCAGAACTTGAGTTTAGAGATGAAGCCTTATCCGCCATTGCCCAAAAAGCGATGAAACGAAAAACAGGGGCAAGAGGACTAAGAACCATTGTCGAAAATGTTTTATTAGACACCATGTACGATTTGCCCTCAGCCGATAACATTATAAAAGTTGTTCTTGATGAAGGCGCAATTTTAGGTGAAAATGAACCTATTTTTGTTTATGAGCAAGAACGAAAAAAAGCATCGGGCGAAAATTAAAAAGCATTAGCCTTACGCTGCATAAAAAGGGAACTTTGACACTCAAAGTTCCCTTTTTTTATAGTTAAATTCCCTTAATAAAATAGGTTGTTAAAACGTATGGATCAATCCCTCACCTTCGATTTAGATTTAATTAACCGCTATAACAAAGTTGGCCCACGTTATACCTCCTATCCTACGGCTTTAGAACTTCACGATAATTTTGCCGCCACTGAATACCGCCAACAGATACAAAACTCTAATACTAAAGGTGGGCCCTTATCAC
Source organism: Methylococcales bacterium (assembly GCA_023144875.1). GTDB lineage: Bacteria > Pseudomonadota > Gammaproteobacteria > Methylococcales > Methylomonadaceae > WTBX01. The sequence goes on along the minus strand of JAGLEW010000055.1, from coordinate 10,186 downwards.
TTTATTTTCATATTCCTTTTTGTGATACCGTTTGTTTTTTTTGTGCCTGTAATAAAATTATCACTAAAAATCGTAAACATGCGAAGCCTTATTTAAATAATTTGCTAAAAGAAATTGAAATGCAAGCGCAGTTTTTTGATGACAGCCGAAAAGTCAATCAACTGCATTGGGGCGGTGGCACACCAACGTTTTTAAATTTTTCACAAATGCAGCAATTGATGAACACTACACGTCAATTTTTTAATTTGCATGAGGATGACAGCGGCGAATATTCCATTGAAGTTGACCCTCGTGAAACCAATGATAATACTGTTGAACAACTGCGAGAACTCGGTTTTAACCGCATTAGTCTCGGCTTGCAAGATTTTAACCCCGCCGTACAAAAAGCGGTAAATCGTTTACAATCAGAAGAACAAACCTTTGGTGTGTTAGAAGCCGCAAGAAAATATGGCTTTCGATCCACCAGTGTTGACCTTATCTATGGTTTACCGCTACAAACTGTCGAAAGCTTTTCAGCAACACTCGATAAAGTCTTGGCGGTTTCACCTGATCGGTTTTCGATTTTTAACTACGCCCACATGCCAACAAAATTTAAAACTCAACGGCAAATTAAAGAAATAGAACTCCCGTCTGCGGAAGAAAAATTAGATATTTTACAAATGATCGGTCACCGATTATTAGCGGCAGGTTATGTCTATATTGGCATGGATCATTTTGCTAAACCTGATGATGAATTAGCCATTGCACAACGTGAAGGCAAGCTATACCGTAATTTTCAAGGCTATTCTACGCATTCCGATTGTGATTTAATTGGCATGGGCGCAACTTCTATTGGCAGAGTTGGCGATTCTTATTCGCAAAATGTAAAAACCATTGATGAATATGACCATCTCATTAATCAAGGTACATTACCTGTTGTAAAAGGGCTGATCTTAACCGATGATGATAAACTGCGGAATCAAGTGATTACTCAATTAATTTGTCATTTTAGCTTAAAATTTTCGGTTATTGAGTGCGATTTTCCAATCACCTTTTCCCGCTATTTTGCTGATGAATTACAGCGATTACAGCAGATGGAAAAAGATGGTTTATTGCAACTGACAGAGCATGGTATTAGTGTATTGCCCGCAGGTCGATTATTAATTCGTAATATTTGTATGGTTTTTGACCGCTATTTAACCCAAAAATCACAACAGTTTTCAAAAGTTATTTGATAAACCGCATTTTTTAGGAGCATCATGATAAAGCTAAAGGGATATAAGCGGGCGTTTAAAGTTGACTTAATGAGCTGTTTTTTTGGGTTAATTTTAATGATGATTGCCATCATTATGTACAGTTATGAAATTAATTCTAAAAATACCTTAGCATTATCAAATTCATTACTTAATACCACCTTAAATCATGCGGTCAGTGAAACCATGCATCATTTAAAAGTGGCAGAAGATAGCACCTCTCTAGGCTCTATCTTATTAGCCAGCAAGCTGGATTTAGTGAATAATGCGCATTTAGAACAACATGTTATTAAAATACTCCGAAAAACGCCTTTCTTGTTTATGTATTATATTGCTGATGAAAAAGGGAATTTGGTTTTAGGCTATCAAAATAAATTTGGTGATGTATCAACGGAGTTAATTTACAATTCAGTCAAAGAACCTTATACCCTTTGGAAATATCGCAATGCTAAGGGGGAAATTTTAACGACCCACACAGAAAAGCACAGCAATTTTGATCCAAGGCAACGGGGTTGGTACCAAAAAACCAAAGCCTCGTTAAAAACCCACTGGACAGAAGTTTATCAGTTTCAAAATATTGGCAAAGATAGTATTTATCAAAAACGCAGTGATACCGAGCGTCTTTATGGTATTAGCATTGCTAACCCTATTATTGATACGGATAATAATTTTAAAGGGGTAATCGGTGCGAGTATTGGCTTGGATCATTTAGCGGATTTTTTTACCTCACTCTCAATTGGTATGAATGGCAAGGGCTTAGTGGTCAATAAAACCCGCGAAATTATGTTATTTTCAGAATTAGAATTAGATAAGTTAGCCAAAGGACAACATGAAGCCACTATTAATGAAATAAAGTTAGATTGGGTTCGAGAAGGGGCGCAAGCTTTTTTTAAAGCCATGCAGAAAGACTTTTCCTATACCATAAATGACAAGCGTTATTATGTCAAAGTACATGATTTTTCAACCTTTATTGGCAAAGAATGGTTTTTAATTATTATTGTGCCAGAAGATGATTTTTTAGGTGAAGTCAAACAAATGCGCTCAACGAGTTTAGCGCTGACCTCCTTAATGCTTTTGTTCTCCATATTATTAAGTTTCTGGTTGTCGAGGAACCTATCCAAACCAATTGAAAACATTATGAGAACGATGCGAAACGTTAAAAATTTAAACTTTGAAAACCTAACACCGCTGTCGTCTCCCATTAGAGAGTTTCAACAAATCTCTGATGCGACAACCGCAATGACACAAGGGCTAAAAGCCTTTTTAAAATATGTACCACCCACCTTAGTTCAGCAATTTATTGAAGAAGGTGAAGCCTCTGTCGTCGCAGAACATCAAGAATTAAATTTGAGTTTTTTCTTTTCCGACATTGAAGGATTTACCACGCTTTCTGAAGAAGTTGGCCCACAAGAATTAATGACCGATTTATCCGATTACTTTGATTGTATGACCAAGATTATTGTGCTAAACAATCAAGGAACCATTGACAAATATATTGGTGATTCAGTGATGGCTTTTTGGGGTGCTCCTAACTACATTGCCGAACATTCTAAACTAGCCTGTTATTCGGCGTTAGGTTGCAAACTTACGATTGATCGTTTAAATAAAGAACGATTAGCCTTAGGAAAAAAGGCCTTTATTACCCGAATTGGCATTCATACAGGCTTGGCAATCGTTGGACATTTAGGCTCTCGTGATCGGATTAACTATACTGTTATTGGTGATAATGTTAATTTAGCCAGTCGGATTGAAGGCGTGAATAAAATTTATCATACCCAAATTATTGTGAGCCAAAATAGCTACCGACAAGTGTATCAATATTTTGTCTTTAGACCCTTGGATTTTATTATCGTCAAAGGTAAAAATGAAGGCATTAAAATTTATGAATTAGTCGGCGAAAAAAATGCGGTTGATAATGAAATACTCGCCTTAGTAGCTCTGGCTAGCGATGCCTTTGAAGCCTATCTCTCAAAACAATTTGAACAAGCCTTAAGGCTTTATAAGCAAATTTTAACCAACAACCCAGACGATCAACCTGCCAAAGTTTTAATGACTAAATGTGAACATTTTATAAAAAATCCACCCGATCAGCACTGGACGGGCGCAACCCGACTGCTTGAAAAATAATCAGCGTTTCAGATCAAGTTCATTGCAAGTTAAACTCCATTTTAAACAATAAAAAATCACAATAAGGCTCAAAATTAGCCATAAACCTCCCCAAAAAATGGTTGATCCGCCTGTATATTCCGCCAACATATAAGCATCTGAACGTAAATGTGATCGTGAAATAGTATCGCTGTAAATATCTAATGGCACATACAACATATTGGTTAATGCCAATAACCGCAAAAAAAAATCGTTATATTTATTGGGCAAATAACGGGCGAAAAGTAACATAATCGCACCAGAAGCCAAACCAAAAAACCAGCTAAAGCGGTCACTGGACATCAGCACCGTCATTAAAATAATACTAATGCCTAAAAGAGCCGTTAAGACTTTATCATAGCGCGATTTTACACTGGCACTATAAATGACCACACCCCATAATAATGAGCCTAAATAGCCAGCGGTTAACGTAATAAAGCGATTTCCTCCCAGAGAAAGCACATGCCCGCCTTGCTGAGGATTAATTACAAACTCTTCCACACGCCCGCCTGTTAATAATGTTGCGATCGCATGTGAGGATTCGTGAAAAAATACCACCAACAGTTTAAAAGGATAAAGCACAGGCGATTGCCAAAAATAAACAATCAAACCTACGAGTAACAATAAATAAAACAATTGCTTCATAGTCGGTTACTCAGGAGCGTGAAAATCTCTTAATGCAGTTTTGAAACTATTAATAGGCGATATAACCGCATTTACCATCACAATGGCAAGCCCAATAGCGTAAATGAAAGAAAGCCCTTCTTCGGTTCCCCACCACAAATAACTACTAAAACCACTGGCGATCGCAACAGAAGCAATGGAGCGAATAATCAACAGCGTAAAGTTATGATGAGAAATATTAGAACTGTTCACAAAACCAAAAATCAAAGCGCATAAATAAAGTATAAATAAGCCCTTTTCAATTAAATCATTAACAGGTGTGTGGGTTTGATGCAAACCAATAAGGCTGGCGACAATGACAAAATTCCACGGCAAAGCAGTGATAAAACGCATGACTCATCTCTCTAAAAAATAGGCTAAATTACTAACTAGTATAACAATGGAAATAGATTTTTTAACACCTTAAAGTTAAGTCATCAATTTATTTGAGTCTCGGTGTTTAAATTCCCGTATTATATTAACTTTCAAATACTAAAAAAGCTGTTTTAGAAATTTTCTTAGGCACTTAGTCCTTATTATACAAACTTAATTTTATTCAATATGCGCATAGAACCGTTGAACCCCATACATTCAAAATTGTTTTTTGATGAATATTGTCGTTATTTTAAAAATACTAAAATACCTTATGGGAATAAAATTTCTTCAGAATATTTCAATGATAGAATTATAAAAAGTTCACTGTATGCAACCGATTGTTCGAGGGTGTTACTGTCTAATTCGGGAGGTTTTGGTGGGATTGCAGTCGCCAATTTAAAAGCCAACCCTATAGATAAAAGATCAAAACAATTATTGCTTAATCTTTTTTTTGCAAAGCCTGCTTATGAGTCAAGGTTAATTAACCATATCTTAGACGTTGCAACAGAAAATAACTGCGAAAAAGTGGTAACCTCTCTTCAATGGGGAGGGGTTTGGCCAGGAATTCCCAAACATTGGCATAAAACGCGTTCTCTTTTTGAGCAATCAGGAGGGATAATGAGTGATGGAGAATTATATCTTGAGCTTAATTTGAATTCGTTTAAATTAAAAACAAACCCTGATTTAGGCGATTATGAAATTATATTTTATAAGTCATCCTATTTTGAAGCGTTAAAATTATTTTTAATGGAAAATTTTAGTGTGGGTTGGCAGTATGAAGTGCTAAGCAAAGTCAATGCAGAGATTGAGCCTTTTAATGGTTATGGCTTAGGGAAAACATACAATCCAAGTGATGTCATTATAGTGAAAAGAGGCAATAAAATTTGTGGGTTTTGCATGGTGCAATCACAAATGAAAAATCCGCTTGCTTTTTTTGGACCCATAGGTTTGGCTGTTGAGCATAGAGGAAAAGGGCTAGGAAGCTTCTTGTTACAATTTACGCTAGAATATTTAAAATCTTTAGGGAAATTACAACTAGGCCTTTGGACAAATCATGAAATTTATCAACGTTTTTACAAATCAATGGGGTTTTGCACAAAATGCGAAACGGTTCACTTTGAATGGACTCTTTAGACAAAGCTGTATTTTTTGTATGTTGTTTGTGCTTGCAACGTGTAATGCGGAGTCAAATTTAGATATACATTCAGACTCATCAGAAATGAGTGATGTCATGCAGGATAGTATGGCTTCAGAGCCAATGGATAATGTAAGGGGAAATTCTACTAATAGGGGCGGACATGCTATGTTAACTTTCGATGATGGCCCACACCCTCAAACAACACCTCTTTTACTCAAGCAACTTAAATCAGCAGGCGTTGAAAAGGCTATTTTTTTTCTAGTAGGGGATCGTATAACAAAATACCCTGATTTGGTAAAGACTATAGATTCAGCTGGTTACGCGATCGGCTATCATTCAATGAATCACCGCAACCAAGTAGGAATGACGGCTAAAGAAATTAACGAAGATATACAGAGGTTTAAATTAGTTTTAAACAATGTCTTGAAGAAAAGATATCAACTGGAATACGCAAGACCCCCTTTTGGTGGAATGAGCACTCAAACGGCTAAAATTTTTTTAAAATTAGAAAAAGAGGGAAAACTGCACACAAAAAATATAATATCTCCTCAATTTGTTCAAAAAATAGTTGCCAATAAAATTAGAAAAGTCTATATGAAAAACAGGCTAAAAATATTTTTATGGAATATTGATTTTAATGACTGGGAGCAACGTATTGATTTAAAACACGCTAAAAATAAATTCAACAGTTCCAAAGAGCAATACTGGTTATTTCATGAAATGCCAATGTATAAAAATAAGGTTTTTGATAATCATATTACTGAAGATATGCCAAAGCTCTTAAAAATAATTTGTAGCATTTCAATATGTTAAAAATTTTTTAGGTTGAATCATATACACCACTAAAACTAATAAGAGACGAACTACTACGTGATAGTTCGGCTAAGGCTATTTCGCTTGAAAATACGTAGAGGCTTAATTTTATTTAGGTGATTCGGTAATCCCTTGAGTCGCCCATCTAAACTCTGGGTCTTTTAAACGTGTCATTAATCGTTGATAATTTTCAGGTTCAGCACTGCGGTCATTTTGATGATGCCAAAGATGTAAAACAGGTACGGCAAAACGCCCTTCTTTGCGTTTAATACCTGCATGAATGAGACGAATAACTAAATCAGAGTCCTCATAGCCCCAACCTTCAAACAACGCATCAAAGCCATTTACCGTATAAAAATCTTTTTTCCACAGTGCTAAATTACAGGTCATCGCTTTTTTCCAACGTTTGGGATGAAGGTGGCGAAAAAAATTAAACGGTATATAAATTAAGGGTAATAAGCGGTTAATGTGTCCTTGAAAACGCCATTTTATAAATTCACTGGTGGCTTGATTATGCAGTGGTAGCCGACTTTTTAACACCTGTTTTGTAAACGCTTTATTGAGTAAAATACGATTACCCGCGACAAAATAATTTTGCTGTGCTAATTGTCGATGACGGTGAATAAAATGAGGAAAAACCACGCAATCACCGTCAATAAAAATCAAGTAATCCCCATCACAACTTTCAGCGGCTTGGTTGCGAATGGTGCCTGCACGAAAACCTTTGTCATCATGAAAACAATGCTTTAATGGCACAGGGCTTTTTTTTGCTAACTGTTTAATTAGTTCGGTGGTAGTATCTTTTGAGCCATCATCGGCAATAATAATCTCAAAGTTTAAATCATTTTGCTTCCATAAGCTTTGAATACAGGCGGTTAATGCAGACTTCCAATTATAAGTGGTGACAATGACCGAGATCAAACTCATTTTTTACCCTTGCGTACGCTGTAAATCCCATAGTTTTACGTATTTATAGTAAGTGCCCTCTGCATTTGAAATGGCTAACATTAAACCTTGTTCGCCATCTAAAATAGCCGCTTTAATAAAATACGTTCGAATAAACATCCAGCCCCCTTTTAAAACCGCTTTCATTAGGGACGATTGTTTACCTTCATTATAGAGTTTTTTTGCCCCCAAACTGGAGTAAGTGTTTATTTTATTCAAAACTTCGTCAGGGTTCACAAATGCTTCATGTTTCAATGGCTGAGTTAGTTTTTTAATGATACCTTTTACGATAACTCGCTCATGTACTAAATCAGGGCTAAATTTACCTTTTTCACGTTTGAATAGGCGTAAAACATAATCAGGTGACCAGCCCGCATGTTGTATTACTTTGCCACAATAACGTGACTGACGCGCTATTTCAAATCCATCCACATCCGATTTTATCGCTTGTTGTATCTCAGCTTTCAGCAGGGTGCTTACTTTCTCATCCGCATCAATAGATAACACCCAATCACCCGTTGATTTTTCTAAAGCTCGTTGTTTTTGTATTCCAAAACCCTGCCAATCGGTACTAAAAACATGGGGAGTATACGCTTTGCATAGTTCAACGGTATTATCATTACTGCCAGAGTCTAAAATAATAATTTCATCGGCAAATTTAATGGATTCTAAACACCGCTCAATAACATCGGCTTCATTTTTTACAATAACAATAACACTAAACATGAGTTGATTTACTTTCTGGTTTTTTATACGACAATAAAATTCCCATAAAAAAAGCTAATAAATGCCCTTCTGGAAAGGTTTTAAAATACGAATTAAATAAGCAGGAGACGGTAATCGCCATTAAAAAACTGACCGCTATTTTGCCATAAATCCCTTGTTGTAATCCTTGACGAAAAGCAACAAAGAGGTAACTCAAAAATAAGACCAGTCCAATTAAGCCATTTTCTAAGGTGATATAAAGATAAATATTATGCGGGTCGGTGGTTGGTAGTGCGCGCCAGCCTGTATATTTTTGGGCAACGTATTTTTCATAAACGGGTTTAAACGAAGCCGTTCCATAGCCTAATAACGGTTGTTTTTTTATTAATTCGAGTGTGTTTTGTACGAATATAACGCGCACCCCAATTGAACTAATATGCGGGCTGGTATCATAGCTTTTTAATTCTTTTATGCCTTCATTGACGCGCTGTTGTAAGGTGTTTGAAGTGGTAATTAAGGCAAATAAAACCACCGTCGCCATTACGATAATTAACGGGAGTTTTCTAAAACTGTAAAGACTTCCAATCGCAAAGACAATTGCAATCGGGAGCGCAAAATACGCGGTGCGCGCGCCACTGATAAAGAAAATATTAACAATAAATAAACCAATGCTAATCGCGAGTAAATGTTTCATGGTTCTGGAGATTGTTTGCTGAAATAAGAAAATAGAGGCTAATAATGCCGCGATAAAAGCAGTGCTTTGGGTAGCATAGTTGGTCATGAAAATACCCGGACTATGCCCTGCGCCTGTTCGAATATTAAGGTCGATTATCCATAAAAATACCGCTAATAATGCTGCAGCCGCCATAAAAATGACATAGCTGTAAATAAAGCGTTGTTTCCATGCTTGATGATAAAATAATCCTAATACAATAAAAGTATAAGCCAGCTTTTTCCAACTTGATAAGATACCAAGCGTTTCCATCCACGGAAGTTCGCCATAAAGCGATCCGATCACTAGCCATAGATAAAACACTAGAATCATCTTACCCGTAGCTTGTTGATAAGAAATTTTTAGGGTGCTAAAAAATGTACCTGATAACACCCACATCACCAACATAGCTACACAGGCAATACTGGTGATAGCGGTAGAAATCGGAGCTGCAATCGCCGTTATCATTGCAAAACAAAGGCAACAAACATGGGCCTTTTCTGCAATAGATTGATAAAAAGACATAAAAGAATCCGAGGGAGGCGTTCTTTTCAGTATAGCATTACTCAAATTCTAATAAGGCGACTGAGGCGACCGCCGTTCCTGCAATGCCTTTCACCGATCCGTACATGTGAGTGGTATTTAACAACACTTTTTGCAATTGTTTTTCACGTTGCTTCCAAATACGCGCCATTGAACGTTTTTCTTTGTCTAAATCCGCTTGCATTTGCGTAAAGCCTTCCACAATACCTTCAACCTGTAACTTGAACTCATTACCCGTTAAAAAACTATACAATAACTCCATTTTATCGCCCTTATTTTCTTGGCTGGCTGTCGCCTCCGATAATTTAATAACTGTTTCGCGCAAAACGGCGGATAAGCCTTTAAACTCATCAAATGAACATACCCAAACGCCTTCTTTTAAGCCCATTCTTGGCATTTCTTTAGGCATCGCTTCGGTGACTAATACGCCTAAGGTGGCATTTTTTTCACGAATATCATTTTTAAATTTTTCAATCCAACCGAGCTGAAAATCTTTGGTGCGTTTGCTTTCATAATAAACCGTTCCACAGTTTTGTTGTATGTGTGTGTGGACAATTTGCAGACAATCTGCGCCTCGTGCGCCTTTTTTTATTTCTTCAATCGTATCTAATGGAAACTGTGCGGCTAACCATTCTTCAATCGCCAATTCTTGTACTTCACCTTGCATTTGCATGGAACCTTGTTCGGCTTTACGGTTCATTTCTACCGCGAGGTTTTTCTGATCATCCAGTTGTTTTTGCATTTCTTTTAATTTTAATTCTGAACTTTCATTAACTTGTTTCTGAATTTTGACACGTTCAATGGTCAATTTATCTGAGAACTCCCGCTCTTTATCTAAAATGATCTCATCACGTAATTCTTCTTTTTCACGTTCCAAACGAACTAAATCGGCTTTAGTTTGATTAAGTTCTTTCA
>JAGLEW010000054.1 GCA_023144875.1 Methylococcales bacterium | reverse complement strand
TACGAGGTATGTTTTTATGAAAACTTTATATTTCCATCATTTGAATGATATTTTTCTTTGTTTATATGTTCAATTTTTTTACACAAAGTTTCAAACTCAATAAAGTATCTAGGATTATTTTGTTGTGCCTTAGATATATGTGGGTGCAATTGATAATAACAACCTACTAAGAAAGACCCTGACATTCGATGAAGAATATTAAAATCATATACACCACTATTAACACCTACACTTAAATGTTCAAGTATTGAAAGTAATTGTTTTATATCTTTCTTCATTTTCTCATCAATGTCATCCAATTTTATTGGGTGAGTAGAAAATTTGTCTATTAACTTATCATTCAATGTTCTGTAATCACTACGAATACTATTCAAGTACTCTATGGTTGCTTGCTTTTTTCTCCGTTCATGGTCTGCTCTATATGTTTTATGTAAAAAGTAAAGCTGTCCAGAAATAATTAATAGTATCAAAACCTGTATTCCAGAGTTAAGATCAAAATTATTAAACACTATTTATAACCTCCGCATTAAATATGATGCTTTAAATGGTCAAATGGATTTTTTTGTTAGGCTTTTTTGATCTCTGTTTGGGAATGCCTATTAATCAAGCTCTGCTTGAGTCTTCAAACACAGCTTATCGGATATATGCTCCCAAGTTGAAGTTTGGAAACAAGGTATTAAGAAAGTCGTTTTGATTTTGCTAAGCGTTTTCCAATCAATAATTCTGAACCCTTGAAAGTAATAACTACTTTTGCATTTTGTAGGTTTTGAAGAGCGGTTGTAATTACTTCATGTCGCCATTTAAAATCTTCAAGCGTAATTGGTTCGGTAATTGGTTTTAAAAACACAGGTAATTCAGACAGCAAACGTTTTTCACACTCGATAAAATAACGCCGAGCTTGTTTGCCTTTTTCATTACGTTCAACCATTGATAATTCTTTTGCCATGTCGAGCGTTAAATGATACTCAATGGGCTGAAAGCCTTTATTTTCACCGTTGCCAGATTTGGCAATACGAAGGTAATCTTCATTTTCTTGAAAATCGTATTGCTTAATTCGGTCTTTTATCCAGTTTGCAAAAAATTTGCCTACTTTTAAAAACGTGTGAAGTTCTCGTGCATCGACAAGTTGAGTAGGAATGCCTGCGATAGTGTTAACAAAAACGGGGATTAACTTTTGATTATTCATGATAGTTTCCTTGGAATATGAAAAGCACTAACAACGCTGTCAACCGTTGGTGGTGGATATAATCAGGGTTGACAGACCGCTTCCAAGGACACGGCGAGCCGAAGCTCCCCTTTTTTATCCACCCTAAAGATATAGATATAAAAATGTGCAAACGCGCTTTGAAATTTGGAAAATCAGACTGTCAAACCTGACTGCTACAATGTGGTAACGGCGAGAAAACTATAATCGTATGTAGTGTTGTTTGTCAATTACGGTGGCATTAATAAATTCGTTTGTTTGAAATAGAACAGGCATAGAGCCATATTCTGCGGTGATTAGCTGAGTAGACATGATGAGTTCCTTGATGTTTATTTTGAATTTAAACACCCCGAAGGGTGCTAACTAGGAGCTTCAAAACTGCCATCAAGTGCAGCGGCATTAATTCAATATATTCATGCCACACCTAGTCAGCAAGCGCAATTATGCCATATAAGCATGATTACAGAAAACTAATAGGTAAAAAAATCCACATGGCTTCGTGTGTGGGTAACGCTTGATGTTGGAGCTTTTGAAGACTCTGTGCAAAATCATACACCTACGACTAGAATTTTGTCAAAAATATCAATTGTCTCAACTGGAACTTGGCAACCTACCATTCTTGTTTTGCCGTGAGCAAGTTGATTAAAAAAGTCGTTTTGATTTTGCTAAGCGTTTTCCAACCAATAATTCTGAACCCTTGAAATTGATGACTACTTTTGCGTTTTGTAGGTTTTGAAAGGCGGTTGTAATGACTTCATGTCGCCATTTAAAATCTTCAAGTGTAATAGGTTCGGTAATCGGTTTTAAAAATTCGGAAAACTCAGCAGATGTGGAATTTGAATGTAATATTTTTTCAATTTGTAAATCACACCAAACAGCAAAACGAGCATCTAACCAACGGGCAAAAGGAACCGCTAGTTTTGGATGTAACCACGTGCCTCCGCCATTTTCAGAAGAGCCTTTTTTGACTTTAACTATTTGATTTTCATCAATTAGGCATATCTGCCCAATTGCTTTTATATATTCTTTGGTTGAATCTGTACGCAAATAATCTTTTGGCACTTTGTTAAATTGCTTAGAAATTGCGGTGGCATTAATAAATCCGTCTGTTTGAAATAGAACAGGCATAGTGCCATATTCTGCGGTGATTAGCTGAGTAGACATTTTGATATTCCTTGTTTCTTTCTAATAAGAAACTCCCGAAGGAGCGGTTAGGAGCTTAGAAACAGCCAAGAAGAACTGCAGCATTGATTCAATATATTCATGCCACACCTAACCACGAGTGCAATTATGACACAAACGGCGCAGTCATAAAAATGGTAGACAAAAAAAACCCGCTAATTTATCGGGTGCGGCATCCGCTTCTTGGTTTAAGAGCTTTCTAAGACTCTGAATAAAAGCATACACCTACAACTGAAAACTTGTCAAAAATATCAATGGTCTCAACTAAAATTTGGCAACTTACACTTTTTGTTTTTTCCTGAGCGAGTTCCAATCAATAACTCTGAACTATTGAAAGTGATAACCACTTTTGCGTTTTGTAGATTTTAAAAGGCGGTTGTAATCCACTTTATGCCACCAGTTAAAATCTTCGAGCGTAATTGGTTGGGTAAATTTGAAGTCAAAATGAGAATTGCTGGCCTCTTCATATGTTATGTTGTAAATTTTTTGAACCTCGGAAATATTTTTAAAATCACTAAAAGCCATAATTGCTTACTCAATAATAAAAAGTTTTTCAAAAAACCAAAAAAGACCATGCCCTAAATACCCCAATGGCCCATAAACGGTTTTTTTACCAAGATTAATAGTAACATTTGAATAGCTGACTTGATTTTTTAGCCATTTTTTGCGTGATTCTATTGAATCAATATCGATTTGAAGGCGAGAGAGCTCGGCTTCTATGGCTAATGTTTCGGTAACATTTTTTGCTTTTTTAAGTAATTTACGAAATTTTTCACGCAATAACTTAAGGTTCGCTAATTTAGCTTCTATATCCGTTACTTGTTCCGTGACATCTCGAGAGTTAACCGATTTTGAAATGACTGTCCCCATTGAAGAAACTTTTTCAATAAAAAAAATCAACTTTTTTTCAGGGATTTTAACCGACATTGAAATTTTAGACTTATCCACTTCACGACGGTTTTCCACATAGCCTTTTTCGGTACTGATAAGCGTGGTAATTTGATTGGCGGTTGTTTTAGGATTTTCCACTTCAACTGACAGTTGCGCGGTTTTAATTAAAAGTCGTGAGGGCGGTGACATCATAGCACCCGCATTAGGTAGTTGCACATGAGTCTCTGCGGCGAGGTTTTGTCGATTGCCACCACAGGCGCTTATCAAAATAAGCAGACTAATAAAAAGTGATAAAAATTTAAAGGGGCGCATAAGTTTTTAAAAAATAAAGTGAGATAAAGTAATTATTGCTTGGTACCTGACCAAAGGAATTTTTTTTCATCGCCATCACCATTCCAATAACCAATAAATTCGGTGGCATTATGGTTAAAAGTAAAGTTAACCTCACCAGTACCATATTTATCATACCAGTGACAGTTTAGTTTGAGATAAGCCGAAACGGTACACTTTTTTATAGAGCCTTTGACGACCCCCGTTGCTTCTACATACGCTAAAGTTCCTTCTAAAGTACCATTTTTAATCGGAAAAAATTGAGTTTTACCCGGTAATGCAGTTTCGCCGCTCGTGATAATACCATTATAATAACCTTGGGTACTTTTGACCCATTTTGCTTGGGATACATCAATATTAGGCGTGCTCGCACAGGCACTTATAAATAAAAAAAGAAGAAGTAGGATAGTACATTTTTTTATCATAAATTTAATCGGTTAGAGTGATTTGTGTTTGGGCAATATTAGACCGTAACGAGTGAAATAAATCATTTATATCTTTATTTGGCTGATTAAAAATAGCATAAAATGTGTAATTTCCAGCCAAACCTTTAGGAATGGTAAAATTTAAAACGGTTTGCGTTGTTTCATCGGGGCTAACATTGGCTTTAAAAACCATAGGGGTTGTGCTAAATGGATTGTCATTCTGATGGGTGAGATATATAAAATTTCCATTCGGTAATTGAATGCCAATCCATAGATCAAGGGCTTTTTCACGTTTTATAAAAAAATCTTCGATGAAAATTTGAAGCTTATCACCCGTGCTATATGAGGTTTTCATCCCCGTAAATTTTAATTGACCTTCTTTTCGACGGATGGTTTTAATGATAATCGCTTTGTCAGGACGATCATTGGTGGTTTTAACTGCACCAATACGATCAATAATTTCAATGCCCGTAGTAACTTCACCAAAAACGGCGTACCCTGATGTTTTCGGGGAAAAATTTAAAAAATCATTGTCGATACTATTAATAAAAAACTGGGCGGTGGCTGAATCTGGGCTCGAGGTTCTCGCCATTGCGAGAGTGCCGCGATTATTTTTTAAGCCATTATTTGATTCTAATGTAATGGGATCAGAGGTTTTTTTCTTTTTAAAGTCGGTATCAAAACCACCACCTTGTACCATAAAGTCATTAATAACGCGGTGAAAAATGGTTTGATCGTAAAAACCTGAGTCTACGTATCTTAGAAAATTAGCCACGCTAATCGGCGCAGACTTTGGTTTTAGTTCTACGGTTATAGTGCCTTCTGAAGTTTCAATATCAACAAAGGGGTAGGCTTGCAGTGAAAAGGGCAACGCGAGTAATGCCCAAAAAGGGAATTTAAAGGTTTTTTGGTTCATGAAAATGATACCTGCTACTGAATAGTAAAGAAAATAATAAGTCGATAGGGTTTTAGTGCAGAGGCTAATGTAGATCAAAAAGAATAATCTAAAAAGGCTTTAAAAGAAATAAATGATGCCTTATATCAACGTAAACAGACAACTTTTTAGAAAAATAGGGAGAACTAACCTTGATGGTATTAGCCTTAGCTTCATCGGTAGGCCTATTTTTTGAGTAGGTGGTCTGGACGTTAAGGTTAAATATTATGTTACACTTTTAGCTATCCTTACGATTGAATTAGGTGATCTTTGCCTGTTTGAGACCTATGCTAACGAGTCATCTTTTGCATGATATAGGGTCGCATAAGGATGCAATTAATTTTTTATAAACTTGGGAAATATTATGGCGATTAGCCTGCAAAAAGGTCAGCGAATTAGTCTTGAAAAAGGCGGTAAAGGCTTAGAAAAAATATGTGTCGGGGTCAATTGGGGCGCTATTGAAAAAAAAGGGTTGTTTGGACGGACTAAAAAAGTAGGCGTTGATTTAGATGCCTCGGCAGGATTGTTTTCAGCCGATAACCAATTAACAGGAAAAGTCTATTTTGGTAAATTAGTTTCTCATTGCGGGGCAATTCGCCATTCAGGGGATGATTTAACGGGCGATATTGATGGGGATGATGGTTTGGATAATGAAGTCATTACCGTTGACTTAACCGCTGTTTCTGAAGCGATAACGCAGATTGTATTTGTTTTAAACTCGTTTGAAGGTCAAGATTTTGCCACCATTCCATTTGCTTCTATCCGAATTTATGAAGGGACACCAAGCCGAGTAGATGATATCGTTGCACAATATGATATTGCGAATGATGCCTCTTTTACAGGAAAAGTTTCGATGGTATTGGGGAAATTATATCGACATAATAGTACGTGGAAGTTTACCTCAATAGGGGATGCGAATGAGGATAAAAAATTAGACGCGACACTAAAAACGGTGGAACAAAAATATCTTTAGCTTAAATAAATTAGGAGTACAAAATGGCGATTAGTTTACAAAAAGGGCAACGTATTAGTCTGGCAAAAGAAGGCAGTCATTTAACAAAAATGTGTGTCGGTGTGAACTGGGGCGCGATTGAGAAAAAAGGCTTGTTTGGAAAAATGAAAAAAGAAGCCGTTGATCTTGATGCCTCGGTCGGTTTATTTTCAGAGAGTAAGCAATTACTGGATAAAGTTTTTTTTGGTCAACTTGCGTCAACCTGTGGTTCGATTGTTCATTCTGGGGATGATTTAACGGGCGATATGGATGGCGATGATGGTTTGGATAATGAAGTGATTGTGGTTGATTTAACCAAAATTCCAGAAAATATAGCGCAGGTTGTTTTTGTCTTAAATTCGTTTCAGGGGCATGATTTTGCTAGTATTCCTTTTGCCTCCATTCGGATTTATGAAGGCACGCCTGATCGAGTGGATGAAGTCTTTGCTACCTATGATATTGCCAATGATAGCTCGTTTTCAGGTAAAGTTTCGATGATTATGGGAAAACTATATCGCCACTCGGGGGCATGGAAATTTACCTCTATTGGTGATTCAACCAAAGACCGTCAATTAGCGCAAACCTTACAAACGGCCTCTACACAATACCTTTAGTTGTTTAGAACAAAGTCGGCAAATGGTCGGCTTTGTTGTTATTTTGGATGACCTTTAAACGCTTTTTGATTAAATTTCCTATGCGTAGTAACGAAAATTGTTGCTGTGCAAACTGTTGGGTTTTAATTTGCATTGCCTGATTGTGCGCCACTTTTAAAGCGAGCTGCATTCGCTGTGCGGCATGCTCAATATCTATTTCAGCCCAATAAGCCTCATCGTCTTGATTAATAAAAGGGTACTCGCCTACCTTGACTTCTTTCTTTGTCCAACGAACAGGCAAGGCGGTTTGTTGGGTTATAAAATCAGCCGTTCCTGAAAAATCGGTGGCAATCACAGGTTTTCCAAAGAGCATCGCTTCGGCTGGGGTGCGCCCAAAACCCTCTGCTCTATGCAACGATAAATAAACATCACAACAATCAATCAAGCCTAAGACTTTAGCCCGATCTAAGGTTTTTTCTAATAAAATAATACGAGAATCTTGTTCACAACGCTTTTTAAAAGCTTGCCATTGAGGGTTTTTAGCCTCACTATTCATGGTTTTTAATACCAAACCAACCTTAGTCTGATCGCTTGGAAAGGCTTTTATAAAGGCGTTAATAGCGGCCTCAGGGTTTTTGCGCTCAAGGTAAGAATTAAAATCAAATACATATAAAAATAACAAGGGCTTTTCTGGCAAACCCATTTCGGTTCGTGTCACGGTTACTTTGCGATCAACACTGACGGGTAATGGTATCAAGGTCACCGGTTTATCAGTGACTTTTTGATACATAGTCTGTGTATAGGTTGCCGCCGCCCACACTTCATCAACCACATCAAAGGCTTTAAGCCATTGTGCTGGCCACACAGGCAATTCCCACGGCCACCAACCAATATTATAACGCTGATCGAAAAGGGGCGCGCCTTGCTCTAAATAGACACGGACATTATCAAACCCCGTCAAACAAAAAATATTAACACGGTAAGGAAGTTCGTTATTATTTTTTATAATCGCCTTTTCAAGAATTCTGTCGCCTTCACGTACTGAATTCCCTGGGCTAATATTGACCACTTTATAAGGAATCCCTACCGCATCACAAGCAGCGGCGGCCATGCGTACATCTTCGCCGATGCCTAATTCTCCAAAGGCAAAGCCGATTAAATTAACCCCGTATTTTTTTTGTTGCTGTGCTAATTTTTGTTTTAACCACTGACACGAGTCTTCATTCGTCAGAGTGGATTCTGTCCAATGGTTTAAAGCCGCCACACCTGCTGAGGTTTTAATATCAAAACTTTGTTGCAGATCTTCACGCGATTTCCACGCTAAATACGATAAGCGCGACAGCGTAACATTTTGCAAGGCAAGCATAATAGGCTCATTTAACCAGTCAATCCAATCATCGTGCAGTAATGGCTGAAGGTTTAACATACCAATCCCAGTGAGAAAAAACCATCCTAAAAATTTTTCACGCCCTTCAATGCTGTCTAACTTAAAAAGCGTTTGTAAGTTTTGATCTAAGGCAAAAGTAAAAAAAAGTAACGGTGATAATAAAGGCAACTTTTTTGAAGTTGGTTTTTCTGGCCAAAATTCTGCTAACGGTTGATTTAGATGCCATACGACTTGTGGGGTGAGTAAATGTAGCAGGTTGTGTTCTTTCAAACCGTGTAAATAAAACCATTGATTAAAGGCCATAACATCGGCTTTATTATCTAATTTAAAACGCGTTTGCATATCAACACGCATAGAATAAACGTAGCGTAATAAACGACTGACCCCAAAAAAACCGTGTTGAGGATAATCGTCTAAAGGCTCAAACAATACCGTTTTCATGGTGTTATTTAACGGGTTTATCTGTGGGTATTCCTTTTCGCCATGCTGTAACCACCAAATTAAAAAGTCTTTTTGTTCTTCAATGTCATCAAGTTTATTATCGTCTCGAATATCAGCACGTAATAACCAAATAAAATACAAGGCTTTGGGAAGTTTAAACTCAGAAGCTTCAATTGATGACATCATAATATTTTTTTTAAGGAAGTGTGTTGCCAATAGTTTTCAAACACAACGTCGGCTAAAGGCTGTGCAGATGCCCAATTTTCTAATTCTAATAACGGTTTTTTATAAAATTTTTCAACGTGTCCAAGGCATAAAATAGCGATGGCACGACTGTTTGGTGGCATTTCTAATAATTGCGCCAGCGCATGTGGATCAAATAAAGACACCCACCCTAACCCTAAGCCTTCAGCACGCGCCGCCAGCCATAAATTTTGAATAGCACACGCGGTGGAGGCGATGTCCATTTCAGGCAAGGTTCTACGTCCAAAAATATGGTTTTCACGTTTATCGGGCAAGGCAACCACTAATAATTCGGCGCATTCTAGGATGCCTTCTACTTTTAAACACATAAATTCGTCTTCACGTTCACCTAATGCTTTCGCGGTTTCACGGCGTTCTTGTTCGACTAATTGATGAATTTGTTGTTTAAGTTCGAGGGATGTAATTCGAATAAATCGCCACGGTTGCATTAAGCCAACACTACCTGCTTGGTGAGCGGCGGTTAATAAACGCGCTAAAATTTTTTCATCAATCGGATCCGATAAAAAATGACGCATATCTCGGCGTTCTGCAATGGCGCGATAAACTCCACGGCGTTCATCGCTCTCAAAACGGTGTTTATTTTCAATTACCACGACTTTTCATTTTCATCATTGTTACGTTGCCGAAGTTTGTATTGATATTCAAATTTACGCCGCAATAACCCTGAGGGATCATCAGGAACACGGTTTAACCATTGCTGTGTTGCTTGCTGATTTTCATCGAGTTGGTAATCTGATTTTTGTTTTTGAGCCTTATCTTTTTTATTTTTTTGCGCTTTTGAGGCTTGATCGGCGGTTTCACTTTTATCGGATGATTTTGGTTTCGCCTCTTTCTGCTCAGATTCCTCTGGTTTTTTCTGCGAGGGTTCTTGTGACTTTTCGTCGTTATTTTTTTGTGATTTTGAGGTTTGATCCCCCGCTTCGTCTTTATCAGAAGACTCTGATTTATTCCCTTTTTTAGAGGATGAGTCTTGTTTTTTTTGCTCCGCCCCCTTTTTTTGTTGTTGCTTTTTTTCCTCTTGTTGCTGTTTTTTTTGTTTTTCTAAGGCTTTTTCAACCAAGTTTTTATTATAAAGTATATCTTGATCGTCTTTATTAAGTTCAAGGGCTTGTTGGTAACGAGTTAACGCTTGTTCTAACTGACCTTTTTTAGCCAAAGCATTGCCTTGATTGTAATAGCTATCGGCATTTTTTTCATTTTTTAACGCGTCGATGGCCTGATCGTATTCACCCGCTTTATAATGAGCGGCCGCTTTCCAGTAGGGGTCTTTAAAGGTTTTAGCCGCTGTTGAAAAATCGTTTTTCTGATAGAGTTTTTGTGCCTGCTGGTCTTTGGTCTCCCATAAATCCTGCCATTCAATGGCATAACTATTTTTAGGTAAAGGGATAAGTACTATAAAAGCGAATATGAGCAGACCACGTCTAAAATTTACCACCACTAATGGCAACACTAATAATAAGAGCCATGCACCTTTATCGTCCCATTGGTCTACGATCAGTTGATTGCTTTTTGAGTCACCCTTCGTATTTTTTGCCGAAGCCGTCATGGTATTAAATAAGGTATTAACATCGCGGTTATCATCGGTCATTTTTATAAACTCGCCATTGCCTGCGGCGGCCAACGCGGCTAAATTAGAGTACGACAATTTAGGAATCACAATGTTACCTTCTTGGTCTTTTAAAAACCCGCCGCTTGGGAGTTTAATAGGTGCTCCATTTTCGGTACCGACCGCTAATACAGAGACTTCATACTGGTTTTTATCTTGAAGAAAGTCAATACTTTCATCAAGCGTGATTTCATCGGTGACCAATAAAATATGCCCTTTTTGCAAGCCAGCCTGTTTAAATAACGCGATGGATTGTTCTAATGCTAACACCGTATTGGAGCCTGAGCTTGGGATAATATCAGGTGTTAAGGCGCCTAGTTGGCTTTCAATCGTAGCATTGTCTGTGGTTAAAGGGGTGACGACAAAGGCATCACCTGCATAAACCACTAAGGCCGTTTGACCGTCTTTACGTTGTTTTAAAATATCGGTTATTTTATAACGGGCGCGAATAAGGCGGCTGGGTTTAATATCACTGGCAAGCATAGAACGGGATAAATCTAAGGCAATCACCAATCCTGAATCATTACGAAAGGCAGGCGTAGGTAAGCGTTCCCATGCGGGGCCTCCTAAGGCTAGAATGACTAAAATAGCCGCGATGGAGGTGCTAATAAGCAGCCCTTTTTTTTGAGTACTGGTGTTTTGTTCCAATATAAAGGGTAATAATTCTTCATCACACACGGTTGCCCAGTTTCCATTTTGACGTTGGTGTTTAAACACCAGCACAATCAATATCAAACAAGGCAGCAGCGCTAAAAGCCAGTAAGGTCTAATGAAGTGAAAATCTGAAATCATAAGTTGCGCGTGTTTTTCAAGGTTGATTAATTTTTACCTTATCATAGAACCACAAAACGACAAAAAATGCCCATCGAAGATTAAATTTTAGCGATTCTTAAAACCGCGTTCCTAAGCAAGTTTTAACATGCTAAAATCGTTATTATTTTTATATTTAGGCGTAAAGACCCTATTTTTTATCCCTTATCATCAATGGAGAAAGGTCATGGCAGGACATAGTAAATGGGCGAATATTAAACACCGTAAAGGCGCACAAGATGCCAAGCGCGGTAAAATTTTTACTAAAATTATTCGTGAAATTTCCGTGGCGGCAAAAGCGGGTGGAGATCCTGTCAACAACCCAAGCTTGCGTGCGGTGATAGATAAAGCCTTGGGCGCTAATATGAAGCGTGACACCATTGAAAATACCATCAAAAAAGCCACAGGTGCTTTAGAAGGGGTTAATTATGAAGAGGTGCTTTATGAAGGTTATGGCCCTGGTGGAACGGCGGTAATGGTTGATTGTTTAACCGATAACCGTAACCGCACGGTTGCTGAAGTGCGTCATGCGTTTTCTAAAGCAGGTGGCAACTTAGGTACTGATGGTTCGGTCGCTTATATGTTTAATAAAGTGGGCGTTCTGAGCTACAGCGATAGCATTGATGAAGATGCGATTATGGAAGCTGCAATGGATGCAGGCGCGGATGATATTATCACCCATGACGATGGTTCCGTTGATGTGATGACCACATCTGAAGATTACTTGACTGTCAAAGAAGCGCTCATAGTGGCAGGCTTTAAACCTGAACATTCAGAAGTGACTCGCCAAGCTGAAAATAATACGGCATTAGACCTTTCCACGGCTGAAAAAATGCTGCGTTTAATTGATCGTTTGGAAGAGCTAGATGATGTGCAAGATGTTTATTCCAATGCGGATATTAGTCATGAAATTTTAGAACAGCTTTCTGCTGAATAAATTGAAAAATTTGATTCATCTTATTTTAGGCAAGCGCGTTAATAATCTTTTGGTCGAAATTGAAAAACGTTGCTGAGCGGTATCGCCTTTTTTTTCGGTATAACTGTCATTTAGATACAAATCAACCCCACAAACGTGCGGAATAGTTGAGCATCTTCCATGAAAACCATAGCGCTGACCTTGCACTTTATAGGTCAAGGGTGCGCCATCTTCTTGAATAATCCCAGTGACCCTAAAATCAAGGCGTTTATCAAAGCATTCATAGCTTAAACTCTCAGGAGTAAGGTGTAATTCAGCGAGTAAAATAGGGATTTTATCGGCGTTTTTTCCAAAAATAACACAACGACAATCGCGTAAATCGTCTAATAATAACGTGGACAAGGTTGAGGCGGTGAGTCTTTGTCGAGTGCTTTGTATTAGATCGGCTAATCCGAATTCTTGTCTCATAATATTTGACTCGTATTAATGCCTCGGCAAAGCTGATCGACTTTTTTGAGGAGACTTGGGATTCTATGTTTTCCATGCATGGTTGAAATAGACGCTTTTGCTTCTGAAATATTAATGCCTGTGGCGGTCACATAAAGTGGTTTTTTACTACCACCGCGATAAATTTTATAATCGACTGGGGTGTTGATGAATGCTTTTTTAGCCACGCCGATAATAGGAATTTTTTGATCTAATGCGTTATATAAATGCATACCGAGACCATCGGCATTATCATCACCTAAAACCACAAAACCATCTATGATGATGACCTCTAGTGATAACGTTATTTTTTCGAGTAATTTTAAAATACAAGGTAACTCGCGCTTATAAAATGCCCCTGCTTGGTAAGGTTTGACATTCGATACGGGCGTAAGAATGGTTTCGTGAATGGCATTTGATGCCCAGTCTGAAAAAATAACCCCTGCAACAACCGCATTCGTGCCATCGTATTGCACATCAATGACTAATTTCATGTTCAATGTTTATCGTTTTTAATCATACTATAATATCAGGCTTTAAAAATCCCCTGAAAATTTTCCTAAGCCGCCAATGCATTTTGATTCACACCATTAACAGCCATTCCGTTATTTCTCCGCCCTAAATAGATAGGATTATCCTATAAAATATAGGCAAAAGAGGATGAATAACATACTATGGCACATCCCAAATCATTTTGGTTCTGGGCATAAATATAACAATAGGAATTAACATGAAAGAAATTACCGTTGATAGCAACCCAAGTGAAGCACTTTTAAAAGAAATGGGAGCGGCTCACTGGCCAACATGGGAAAAAGAAGTCTCTGTATTTCAATGGGAATTTGTTACGACAGAAACCGCACTCATCTTAGAAGGTGAATGTGAAATGACACCTGCAGATGGCGGCGCTCCAACAACATTTAAAGCGGGTGACTTGGTGGTGTTTCCATTAGGCTACAAAGGCTCTTGGGAAGTAAAAAAAGCACTTAAAAAGCGCTTCAAACACGGTGATGGTAATATTGTAAAATGTACCTTTAACCGTTTAAAAAGAATGTCAAACTTCGTTAAATCAATTATAAAATGACGTTCGTTTTCATTATCCCCATAAGAATGGTTTCTGGTATTTTGACAAGCTCATCCTCAAAGCTAGAGTGAGTTTGATTTTATGGCAAAAAATATCCCTCTATTTTTTTAGCTATGGTGCGCCTCGTATACCCATCGACATTTGAATTGAGATATTCATTTTTTAGAAGCCTATGTTAAAATTAATGCTTATTACCAACAACTTTAAATAGAGAGATACAATGGCAGGACACAGTAAGTGGGCTAATATTAAACACCGTAAAGGCGCGCAGGATGCTAAACGCGGCAAAATTTTCACCAAGATAATTCGTGAAATTTCTGTAGCAGCAAAAACAGGTGGCGGAGATCCTGCCAATAATCCAAGTTTACGCTCGGTAATAGATAAAGCGCTGGGTGCCAATATGAAAAGGGACACCATTGAAAACACCATTAAAAAAGCCACGGGTGAAATGGAAGGCATTAACTATGAAAACATCCGTTACGAAGGATATGGCCCCGGTGGAACAGCCCTTATGGTTGATTGCTTAACCGATAATAAAAACCGTACCGTGGGTGAGGTGCGTCATGCTTTTACCAAAGCAGGGGGTAACTTAGGAACAGACGGTTCTGTCTCTTATATGTTTACAAAAATGGGTGTTATTAGTTATGCCAATAGCGTTGATGAAGATGCCTTAATGGAAGCGGCAATGGACGTTGGGGCAGATGACATTGTCACTCACGATGATGGCTCTATTGATGTATTAACTGCACCTGAAGATTATTTGACAATAAAAGAAGCACTTGTTGCCGCTGAATTTAAGCCTGAAAATGCTGAAGTGACAATGGATGCAGAAAATAAAACAAAATTAGATGTCAAAGGCGCAGAAAAAATGTTGCGCTTGATCGATGTATTAGAAGATTTGGATGATGTACAAGAAGTCTATTCCAATGCAGATATTTCGGAAGAAGTAATGGAGCAATTGGCCGATATGTAACAGTGGCCATAGAATATTTTAATCACTAAGGAGATATAGCTAATGACAGCATTTGAAAATGCGACAAATTTCTTTCATGCCTGTGAATCATTAAAAGGGTGGGAAGGATGTAAAGGTTACGTCAGTAAGGGCGCACTATTTAACGCACAATGCGAACCTTTAGTTGATATTAATACGGTAGAAGCGTACTGCGAATGGGTGGCAGGCTTTGGTAGCGTTACCACGCCAGGTGCTCGTTACGATTTGCATACCTCAAGTTATGATGAATCTACCAATACCGCTGTGTTTTTTGGTACGTTTACAGGTAAGCACACAGGGGATGGTGGGCCAGTAGAGCCTACACAAAAAGAAACGAACACCCATTATGTTTATATTTTAACGATGAATGCAGATAATCAAATAGAAAAAATGGTTAAAGTATGGAATGCACC
>JAGLEW010000053.1 GCA_023144875.1 Methylococcales bacterium | reverse complement strand
GCTTCCCAAAAACTTGGCCAACCACTGCCTGAATCGTATTTTGTGTGGGATGAAAATAAGTGATGACCACAACACACGCAGGTATAAACTCCTACCTGTTTGCAATCGACATATTTTCCTGAAAAAGCCGCTTCCGTGCCTTTGTGACAACAAATATTAAATTGTTCAGGGCTTAAGGTTTTCTTTAACACTTCTTTTGATGGAATTTCGTTCATAATTTTACAGGGCTTATGTAAAAAAAGGGAAGTATGATTAAATCACACCTCCCTTCTTAAATAAAATTAAACGTTGGTTTATCGTCTAACCACATCTAATTGTACACGACGGTTTTGTGCACGGCCGCTCTCAGTCGCATTGTTTGCAACAGGTCGGGCTTCACCATAACCACGCGATCTTAAAGAGGCGTTACCATTGGCTTGTTTGCGTAAATAATTTTTCACTGCATTCGCACGACGCTCCGATAGGCGTAAATTATAGTTGTCAGACCCGACACTATCTGTATGCCCTTGAACTTCAATGGTTAAACCTGGGTTTCTTTTTAAGACCACTGCTGCTTCGTTTAATAAATGAAAGTATCTGGTTTTAATGTTTGATTGATTGGTATCAAAATTAAGTCCTTTAAGTTCCCAACATCCTCGTGCATTAACTTTCGCACCGATAGGCGTTCCTGGGCACTTATCTTGACTGTCTAAAACACCATCTTTATCCGCATCGCCTTCTGCAATTGCAGCAATTGCTGCAGGCGCTCCGCGTTTAAAAAATACTTTTTCAACAAAATTTCCCATCCCTGCCGATGAACTAATATCTGTAATGGTCGTGCTAAAACCACAGCCACCAACATTTGATAAGTCTAATAAAGTACGGCGACCTTCAATATCTTTTTGATTACCAACCCAAACGGTATAGATACAAAGATTGTCACCATAACGCGCTTTTAAGGCTTTAGCGGCAGGATAAGGTGAAGCATCCATTTCGAAACCATCACTTAATATAATGAGTGCGGTTGTGCCTGAATTAGCTTCAATATCTTTTTGGGCTAAATTAATTGATGTATGCATGGGCGAGCCACCACTCCCACAGGCTAACGATTCAATCGCCGAATTAAAAGTCGATTGAGAATAAGAGGTGGAGGCTTGATTTAGTTTGGTATTTAATCCCACACAGTTTCCAAAACCAAAACTACGAAGTCCTGAGTTTAAAGTAATATTTGGAATGGTTTTATTCATTCGACTTAGTAATTCTTTTTCAATTTCTAATTTTATTGTGGTTGGATTTGCCACTAAAGCCCCATCAACATAAGGTTCAGTCATAGAACCTGATGAATCGTGAATAACAAAAAAGTTATTCGTTTTTTGCTGAAGTTCTTGTGATTGAACCAATGGGTTTAAATCTTTTGCTTGAAAGGTTTCAAAACTTCCTCTAGGTTGCGTAGCACACCCTGACACAATGGCAGTGGCAACAATTGCCGTAAATAATAATGATTTTTTCATCAAGTTTTCCTTATTTTTTAGTCTAAGTTAATAAAATAACTTAGCATTTACTATGAAAAGTTAAGAGAATAAACACATTTAGTCATGAGTTTAAAGTGATTTTCCAGTAACAAACCCTTTGTCTAGGCGTTTTAAATAACGACTAACGTACTTTAGTGTTGTCTCTTTTTAGAGACAATGAGTTTAAACTCTTCAAAATATCTTCGGATTGAAAATATATCTAATTGTCATGAACGGTGATTATAACAAGATATCGCTTTCAAAATCCCTACTTTATAAGATAGCAGTCATTCCCGTATCACTTGTTGTTTTTATGCTAAAGCCGCAAATATTTTTACGGGTGATACCTTCAATAATTTTTATAATTCAATAAATTCAGTCATTATAAGGATATACTTTAAAAAATTATTAATACTAATTTAAATTGCATCCTTTTTTTTAAAAGGTTACTATATAGCTTCAAATTTTTTAAGAAATTTGTTTATAAATTTGAACCATTAATTATTATACGTATATGAAATAAGACTTATTTATATACGTTTATACCCTCTATTTTATTAATTAAAAACTTAATTATTTATGAAAACAGTTAAAACATCTTTAAAAATTGCATTAGGTGCAACCACTTTATTATCAGGTTTAGCAGCGACTAGTGCTCAGGCAGACGTGACAATAACACCAAGTGTTGCCAACCCTTTTGAAATGACGGATCTTTCAACAGGTTATATGCAGTTAGCAGAAGCTGATACCAAAAAAGATAAAAAAGAAGGATCTTGTGGTGAAGGAAAATGTGGTGCTAAAAAAGATAAAATGCCTAAAGAAGGAAAATGTGGCTCTAAAATGGGCGAAGGAAAATGTGGTGGTAAGAAGAAATAATTTATTAAAAAGTTATTGATTCACGTAACATAAGATAAACCTCAAAGGTTATAATAACCTTTGGGGTTTTTTTAATTAAATGGTTTTTAAATAATGCAAATTGATGTTTTTAATGGCGATGCGGATGGCATTTGTGCTCTTTTACAATTACGTTTTGCAATACCTTGTAAATCGATACTCATCACAGGTGTAAAGCGAGATATTAATTTATTATCAAAAGTAAATGCCGAAAAAGACGATAAAATAACCGTTTTAGATATATCACTGGCAAAAAATAATCACGATGTCATCCGATTATTGGCACAAGGAGTTGATATTTTTTATGTCGATCATCATTTGATAACAACAATTCCTAAACACCCTAAACTTAAAACGTTAATCAACATGGATAGCAATGTCTGCACAAGTCTTTTAATGAATGAGTTTTTAGAGGGTGCTTTTTACCAATGGGGGGTTGTGGGTGCTTTTGGTGATAATATGAACCAGACAGTTATTAAGGCAGTGACAGGTTTTTGTTTGAATGATCGTGAACTGGAGCAGTTAAAAATATTAGGAATTTGTATTAATTACAATGCTTACGGTCAGTCCATTGAAGATTTGCACATTGCACCTGATGTTTTATATAAAAAACTTTCTGCTTATGAATCGCCTTTTCAATTTATAGAAAAAAACCCCACCTTATATCAGCAGCTACTCACGGCTTATGAGGCGGATATGGTATCTGCATCTGAAATTTTAGTGGATTATTGCAATGACAAGATTGCCGTTTATGAATTTCCTGATATGGCGTGGGCAAGACGGGTAAATGGTGTATTTGCTAATCAATTAGCGAATAAATTTCCAGATCGTGCACATGCTATCTTGAGCTTTAGTGTAAAAAATAATGCTTATCAAGTCAGTGTAAGGTCGCCATTAAATAATAAACGAGGGGCTGATGAGTTGTGCAGTTCGTTCTCGACGGGTGGTGGACGAAAAAGTGCGGCGGGAATCAATCACCTGAAAAAAACTGAACGGTCTTTATTTATACAGCGCTTTAAAGATAAATATCAGTAGAAGCTATAAATAACGCTTCAAAACTAATGAGCCATTGGTGCCACCAAAGCCAAAAGAGTTTGAAATTGCCGCTTCCATTTTTAGATCACGAGCAGTATTGGCTACAAAATCTAAATCGCACTCAGGGTCTTGATTTTCAAGATTGATGGTCGGGGGAGCTATTTGATGTTTAAGACTCAGTGCAGTTAAGATGGCTTCAATACCACCTGCCGCTCCCAGTAAATGCCCAATCATTGATTTCGTTGAACTTACGGCTATTTTATACGCATGATCACCCAAAGCGGCTTTCATCGCTTGGGTTTCGCCAAGATCACCTGCAGGCGTGGACGTTCCATGCGCATTAATATAATCAATTTCTTCAACATTCATATGCGCATCTCGTAGCGCATTACGCATACAACGTGCCGCACCTTCACCACCAACAGAAGGTGAAGTCATGTGAAATGCATCACCACTCATACCGTAGCCTACAATTTCAGCATAAATTTTAGCGCCGCGTGCTTTTGCGTGTTCCAGTTCTTCTAAAACCATAACACCAGCGCCATCGCTTAATACAAAACCATCACGATCTCGATCCCAAGGACGACTCGCAGCTTGGGGGTCATCATTACGCCGTGATAAAGCTCTAGCGGATGAAAAGCCACCCATTGCGGTCGGGGAGGTTGTACAACGTTCAGCACCCCCTGCAACCATGACATCGGCATCCCCATATTTTATAAGCCGTGACGCATCACCAATATTATGTGTTCCTGTGCTACAAGCCGTTACAATGGCAAAATTAGGCCCTTTTAAACCATATTTTATGGAGAGGTTACCTGAAATCATATTAATGATATTACCAGGAACAAAAAAGGGCGAAATTCGCTTTGGCCCTTTTTTGTCATAAGTCGCATAACATTCTTCAATGCCTGTTATACCCCCAATACCCGAACCAATGGCTACGCCAATACGCTCAGCGTTTTCCTCTGTTACTTCAATGCCTGAATCATCTATCGCTTGACAGCCTGCGGCAATACCATAATGAATAAAGCCATCCATTCGTTTTGCATCTTTAACGGCAATATATTGACCAATATCAAAATTTCGAATGACACCCCCGAAGGTTGTGGCAAACGATGAAATATCAAAAGAATCAATGGCGCTAATTCCACTTTTACCATTCACAATACCATCCCACGTTTCCTGAACGGTATTTGCTAAAGGTGTGATAGCACCTAGTCCTGTTATAACAACTCGACGAGTATTCAAAAGATCAGCCTTGAACGTTTAATAGGAAGGAAAAGATAAAAACAATGTATTTTCGTCTTTCTTAGCTTGAGGTGTTTGCATTGATATATTCAACAGCAAGTTTAACGGTCGTAATTTTTTCCGCTTCTTCATCTGGAATTTCTGTTTCAAATTCTTCTTCAAGCGCCATAACTAATTCGACAGTATCTAAAGAATCGGCACCAAGATCATCAACAAAGGAAGAATCACTCGAAACTTCTTCTGTTTTAACGCCTAATTGCTCAGATACAATTTTTATTACTCTCTCTTGAATATCACTCATTTTTATTTTCCTCGATCACGATAAGTATTGGTTATTATAGACACTTAATTAAAAATTTACAGGTCTCTTAAATTAAAAACCTTGCCATCAGCGCATACCTAATGGCGGGGGAATTATACTTGATAATATAATAAAGTCACAGCTTTACGCCATAAATAGGCCACCATTGACATGCAATGTTTCACCCGTAATATAGCTTGCACCTTCTGATGCTAAAAAAGACACGCTATGGGCAATCTCTTTGGCATCACCAAGTCGTCCTAAAGGAATGCCTTTTAAAAGAGCCTGTTTAAGTTCATCGGCTAATTCACGCGTCATGTCCGTATCAATAAAACCAGGGGAAACGGTATTAACGGTAATATTGCGAGAACCCACTTCTTTTGCCAAGGATTTACTAAAGCCTATCAGCCCTGCTTTTGCCGCCGCATAATTACTTTGCCCTGCATTACCTGTCGCGCCAACTACCGATGAAATATGAATAATTCGACCACTTTTAACTTTCATCATCCCACGTAATACGGCTTTACTCATCCGAAACACAGAGGTTAAATTCGTGCTAATAATATCATTCCATTCGTCTTCTTTCATGCGCATTAATAAGTTATCACGCGTAATACCTGCATTATTGACTAACACCCAAGGTGCGCCAAAATCACAGTTAATGGTTTTTAAAACCGAAGTGATAGAGTCAATATCAGTGACATTAAGGGTGAATCCTTGTCCATTGTCCGCTAAATAATCAGAAATTGCGCGGGCACCTTGGTCGGAAGTCGCCGTACCAATCACAAAAAAGCCATCGGCGCTTAATCTTTCAGCAATAGCTCGACCAATACCTCGACTTGCGCCAGTGACTAAGGCTATTTTTTTATCCATTTAATTTCTCCAAAACATTATCTAAACTTTTAAGGTCAAAAACACTTAAATGCGTTGCGCCTTTGATAATACGTTTATTTAAGCCCATTAAAACTTTACCAGGCCCTATTTCTACAAATTGTGATACCTGTTGCTGATGTATAAAATCAATGGTTTCTGTCCAGCGTACAGGCTTAAATAACTGTTCTGTCAAAGCTGTTTGAATGGCTTGTGAAGTGGTATGTTGTTGCACGTCGGTATTATGTATCAACGAAATAGCGGGGGATGAAAACGTTATTTTTTCCAACTCACGTTGAAGTTTTTCAGCCGCCTGTGCCATTAAAGCACAATGAGAGGGTACACTAACAGGCAATTTTATAGCGCGTTTTGCCCCCAATGCTTTGGCAACCACCATGGCACGTTCAACCGCTGCGGTATGACCTGCAATCACCACTTGACCAGGGGAATTAAAATTCACTGCCGAAACAATATCACTCTTTGCTGCCTCAGCACAGGCGTCAATGACCTGCTGATCCTTTAAACCCAAAATAGCGGCCATCGCACCGATACCCGCAGGAACCGCTTGTTGCATAAAGTACCCACGCTGAACCACTAGCCTTAAGGCCTCTTCAAAGTTGAGTGCCTTGGAACAAACCAGCGCACTATATTCACCTAAGCTATGCCCTGCTACCCACATTGGACGAATGGTTGATTGTTGCGCCCATAATCTCCAAACCGCCACACCTGCCGCTAACATAGCAGGTTGCGTATTATGGGTTTGGTTTAAATCTTCAGCGGAACCTTGCTGAGTTAATGCCCATAAATCAAATTTTAACGCTTCAGAGGCTTGTTCAAACGTTTCTTTAATCACCGAATGAGAAGTGGCTAGTTCGGCTAACATCCCTAGCGCTTGAGAGCCTTGTCCAGGAAAGACAAATGCTAATTCACTTTTTATATTTTCCATAGTCATACCTAATATTTAATCAGTGCGGAACCCCATGTAAAACCTGCCCCAAACGCCTCTAATAAAATAACGTGACCGCGTTGAATTTGGTGGCTACGAATGCCTTCATTAAGCGCTAATAATACCGAAGCAGATGAAGTGTTTCCCTGATTTTCCAAGGTCACAATCACCTGATCCATTGACATTTTTAATTTTCGGGCAGTAGCGGCAATAATACGGGTATTTGCTTGATGAGGAATTAGCCAATCAATATCGGTTTTTTCCATGTTATTCGCGGTTAAGGTTTCATCAACAATACGTCCTAGTGTGTTGACAGCCATTTTAAAAACCTCATTACCACGCATAGTAATCACGCCTTTTTCAGCTTGGTTTTTATCCGTCGCCGCTTGTGGGTTTGGACAATAGAGTAAATTTTCATACTCACCATCGGAATGAATATGCGTGGATAAAATACCCGCCTCCTCCGATGAATCCAATAAAACGGCGCCTGCACCATCACCAAATAAAATACACGTTCCTCTGTCGTTCCAATCAACTAATCGTGAACAAATCTCAGAACCAACAATCAATACTTTATCCGCCGCGCCATTTTTGATGTATTGATCGGCAATACTCATCGCAAAAATAGCCCCAGAACACGCCGCTTGTATATCAAAAGCAACACAGTTTTGAATCCCTAATCGTTGCTGTAATAAACAAGCGGTGCTTGGGTATACTCGATCAGGGGTTCCTGTGGCAACAATAATTAAATCAATTTCACCTGCTTCAATGCCCGCCATTTCAATTGCTTTTTTAGCCGCAATTTCAGCCATAGAAGCGCTGGTTTCATCGGCGGCGGCAATATGACGATTTCGAATTCCTGTACGTTCAAAAATCCAGCCATCCGAGGTATCAACCAGTTTTGAAATGTCGTCATTGGTACGAATGGTTTCAGGCAGATAACCACCTGTACCGATAATTTTTGAAAAACGTTTCACGCAGTCTCCTTTTCGAGGGCAATCGCTTCAAATTTTGCGATAATTTTTTCAGTTACTTTTTTTTCAGCTTCAATTTCAGCTAAATGAATCGCGGTTTCAAAGGCTAATACATCCGCACCACCGTGACTTTTAATCACTAAGCCTCTTAAGCCTAAAAAACTAGCACCATTATAAAGACGGGGGTCAATGCGTTCTTTGAAAGATTTTAAGATGGGTAAGATTAATAGCCCTGCAAACTTGGTCAGGTAATTTTTAGAAAAAGCTGTTTTTAAAGAAAAGCCAATCATTTTTGCCGCACCTTCAATGGATTTTAAGGCAACATTGCCCACAAAGCCATCACAGACAATTAAGTCTACTTTTTCAGGGCCTGCCGTGAGGGAATCTCCTTCGACATAGCCTATGTAATTAAGTGAAGACGCTTTTAATAATTCAGCGGCGGCTTTTACTTGCTCATTCCCTTTGACTTCTTCTTCGCCAATATTTAATAAACCCACGCTTGGGTTTTCAATCCCTTCAACCGCTTTTACTACTTCAACGCCCATTAACGCGAATTGATGTAAATGTTGTGCGCTGCAGTCAACATTTGCCCCCAAATCTAAGGCGTGTGTATGACCATAAGTTGATGGTAAGGTTGATATAATCGCAGGACGATCAATTCCTGGGATCATTTTTAATACAAACCGTGCGGTTGCCATAAGCGCTCCCGTATTTCCTGCACTGACACAGGCATCGGCTTTTCCATCACGGACTAAATTAATCGCCACCCGCATGGAAGAATCTTTTTTATTTTTGAGGGCTTTAACAGGGGATTCATCCATCGCTACTTGTTGGGAAGCGTGTTGAATTTTGAGTCTATCAGGATAATCTATTAATGCTTGTGTTAACTGCGCTTTAAGGGGGTCTTCATCTCCGACCAATATTAAGGTTAATGTTGGATTTTTTTGAAGACACTGAAGTGCTGCTGGTAATGTGACTTTAGCGCCAAAATCTCCGCCCATGGCATCAATTGATATGGTTAGACTCACGACGATTTTTTTAAAAGGTTAGGATAGGAGTGTATTAAGTGCAGAGTGTGTATCTGCACTTTTAAACATAAGGGCGATCAATTAATCTACTTCGGTAATAACCACTTGACGGCCTTTAAAAAAACCATCAGGTGTCATGTGATGACGAAGATGAATTTCACCTGTCATTGGGTCTTGTGAAAGTGTTTTTGTTTTTAAAGAATCGTGTGAACGACGTTGACCACGTCTTGAACGGGTTACTTTACTTTTTTGTACGGCCATTTAAAGGTCTCCTGTGTTTTTAAGTTGGGCTAAAATGGAAAATGGATTATTAGGTTCTGTCGTTGTTTCAATAACGTCTGTTTGTTTTGCAGGCTCTAAACACAGATGCTCATGTCTTGGAAAATCAGGTATTGCCAGTAATAGCTCGTCTTCAATTACATTAATAAGTGAGATTTTTTTTTCATTGACTATTAATGGGTCGTATTCACTCGCTAGTTTTTCAGCTTGAGCCAATGATTCAACCACCGCAAGATTTATCGAAACCGCTAATGGTAACGTCATTATTTTTAAGCAGCTTTGACAGTCTACCCTGAGTTCGGTTTGAATATCCCCCTGAATAAGGCTTAAGCGTCTATTTTTTAAAAAAGACAACTGAATATTAACGCTTCCTTGATCGTCAGACAAGACATCGCTTAATCGAGAAAACTGATTTAAAGCAATGTCGCCTGATAATTGTCGTCGTTTATCAGCAAATGCATGGGGGTCAATGAAATTGGGTAATCTACCTAACATAACCGCGTCATGGTATAGAGTATTGCCTTAAGAGTCAATATTAGAATTATCCTTTATGAGGAAGTTCAACGTCCGTAATTATCCCTGCATTCGGATCATTAAAGATAGTGTCATCAATTTCATTTTCGCCGCGCGCAACAATACAGGTAACGGTGGCATCGCCTGTAATATTAACCATCGTTCGTATCATATCCAGTAACCGATCAACGCCTAATATTAAGCCAATGCCTTCAACAGGCAGACCCACTTGATTAAACACCATTGCCAGCATAATTAAGCCTACCCCAGGGACACCAGCGGTACCAATAGAGGCTAAAATAGACATTCCGACAATAGTCATATAATCGCTTGCGCCTAAATCAATGCTATAAACATTGGCAATAAAAACAGTCGCCACCCCTTGCATGATTGCCGTACCATCCATATTTATGGTCGCACCTAACGGTATGGTAAACGAGGCGGTCGCATTATTAACACCTAAACGTTTTTCAACCACTTGTAAGGTCACGGGAATGGTGGCATTCGAACTGGCGGTACTAAAGGCAAAAATATGAGCAGGTCGCATTTTTTTAATGAAGACTAATGGGTTTAGTTTCGCCAAAAAAATCAATAACAGGCTAAAGGTGCCAAAAGCGTGTAATAACAAACAAAACACCACCACGCTAAAATAACCGATCATAGGTATAATTAAGCCAATCCCTTGTTCTGAAAAGGTTTTTGCCATTAAAAAGAAAACGCCGTAAGGGGCGAAATCCATGACAATAGTCACCACCTTCATCATAACTTCGTTTAATTTTTCAGCCAATTGATAAATGTCTTTACCAATATTGCCACTCATTAAAATAGCAATGGAAAATAAAATAACAAAGAAAATAATCTGCAACATATTCCCTTCAGCAAAGGCCTGAATAGGATTACTTGGCACAATATTAATTAAGACATCGGTCAAAGGGGGCGCTGCTTTAGCGGTAAAAGTCGTCCCTGATGCGGTATTTTCAAAACCTTCTCCCGGTGAAATCATCAGAGCTACAAATAAAGCCAAGGTAATTGCAATTCCTGTGGTTAAAATATACAAACCAAAAGCTTTGATACCGACACGCCCCAACACTCGAACATCACCAATACCACAGACACCACAAATCAATGAAAAGGTAACTAAGGGTACGACCAGCATTTTTAATGCATTGACAAAAACCTTACCTCCGACATGAAATAACCCTTCAACAAAATAGGTCTTTATAAAGGCGATCTCTTGAAAAAAAGCATTAATAATACTGCCTAAAATTAACCCTATTGCCATAGCAATTATAATTTTAGTAGTAATAGACATTTTATTTTTCATACAAAATTCCTCGACTATGGTTTATAGCCTAATCCTTACATTTGATATTAAGAGTATGGTGTGGAATAAGTTTTATAAGCAATGAAGGCTAAAAGCTTCTTAAGGCCTGTTGGTTTTTAGTGGAATACTCGGCTTTTGTCATCAATTCCGCTTCGACCATTTTTTTTAAGGTTTCAAGCTTTGAGATAGAATCATCGGCTAAAGAAGGTGACTGCATTTGTGTATTATGAAAGGCTTGTGCCATTGACTGCCTAAACCCTATTCCTACGCCGACACTAAAATCAACCGTTCCATATTCATTTCGCACCGCATCACGCATCGCTTCTAATTGTTGTAAATGTGAATCATCAATCGCCTGTTTTTTTGTGGTTATTTGATGGATACGCTTTGAGGTATTCTCATCAAAATCAATACTCTCTATGTGAAAATCGCTCATCATCACCTTAAGTTTTTTAAAAACACTTTGAAACTTACGCGTTAAATCTATCCTAATTTCATTTCGGTTCTCATTAATTTCGGTATAACTAAAATGATTTTGGACGGACATAGAATGAGTCATACGTGTAGAAATAATATCTTTAAAATCATTCATAAAAAAATTTTCTTGCGTGCCTATCAACTGAATAAAGAACGCTTCAGGATTGGATATTTGATAACTGTAATGACCAAACGCATGCAATCCTATCGAAAATTTATAGATCGGATCATCGCATAGATTGGCAGACATCGTACGCCATGGTTGATTTAAAATTTTTGAGGTTTTAAAAAAAAATAAACGCACTTTAGGTTCAGGTTCAAAAGAATTCATACATTGACGAATTGTGGTTGAAAATGGCGTATTATTGGTTTGTAAATTTATGCTACAAGGCTCAGTAATGACGGCTTTTACTTGCCCTTGATAGATAAATAGACAGCCCTGCCCTGAGGTCAGTATTAATTTAGAGGCCTTTTTAATTTCATCACCACTATCACTCCATTGACTAAAAAGAAGTTCAGAGTGTGGATTTTTCCATTCAATCACAGACCGAGATTGCTGTTTTAAACGACCAAAAAATGACATAAAAAACCTCTAAAATAAATAAATACCTAATGTAAAGAATAGCTGGTGTGCGCCAAAGT
Organism: Methylococcales bacterium; assembly: GCA_023144875.1. Lineage (GTDB taxonomy): Bacteria > Pseudomonadota > Gammaproteobacteria > Methylococcales > Methylomonadaceae > WTBX01. The sequence continues at coordinate 20,180 of JAGLEW010000053.1, read as the reverse complement.
AGGAATTTGAATGAGGTCTTCAGATAAAAAGTGCCAACTAGCTTGCTGATTTGCATGTTGAAGCATATTTACAAACGCCATAATCAATTCATCATTTAATTTAAATTTTAAACTTTGATTCTTTGCACATTGCAGTTCTAATGTAATAGGATGGTCGCCTTCTGAGGTGAGTAATTGGCATTCATGTACCAACATTATACTATCAAGCTGAACCGAACTTTTTTCTTGATGCTCGGTTGTAAAGCATTGTTTTTGATAGATATTTTTTTTATTTGATTCGGAGCTGTCAGTTTCCACCGTCTCTGATTTTTCTTTAGGTTCATAATAATCAACTAAAGGCGTATTGTTGAGTAATTTTAATAACGCATGCGTAATTCGACGAGTAAGCCAGACAGAAAGTTCAGACTCATTCGACATGCCAATTTTAAATATTAACCGATCTTCAATGGCATCATAAGCAATGCTAAGTTGTTGAATACCTACGCTGGTAATTTCTTTTTTCATAATTTTTTCTCTTTAATTGATAGGCGATAAGTAATGGATAAACATCATACACGTTCACTCTTTGAATCAGTAAAAAATAATTTTAAATCCGTGAGTTATACTTAGGATTCACAAATTAAACCCATTTATTTTTTTAGAGGAAACAATGATTGATTTTTATACACATTCAACATGGAATGGCCGACGTGTTGCCATTATGCTCGAAGAAACAGGCTTAGATTATCAACTTCATCACATTAATTTAGCAAAAGGCGAGCATAAACAAACCGATTTTTTAGAAATCAATCCATCAGGTCGAATTCCTGCCATTCGTGACCAAGCGATTAATGAAGGCTTAATTGTTACGCAATCAGCGGCAATTTTAGTTTATTTAGCCGAAAAGAGTGGTTTATTTTTACCAACGGAAACCGCGGCACGCGCTAAAGTATTGGAATGGCTCTTTTTTCACGCTACGGATATTACTCCAACACAATTTGATAGCTTTTTCTTAACTGCCCGCTGTGAGCCTTCACAAAACGCCGCCGCTGATTTTTTAGATCAACGAATTTTTGAGTTATACACCAACTTTGACGTGCAACTCGGAAAATCTGAGTTTATTGGGGGTGAAACTTATAGTATTGCTGATATAGCTATTTTCCCTGCCATTAATAAAGATAATAACGCTTTATTTGACGCATACCCCAACCTTAAGCGTTGGTATGCACAAGTTGCGGAACGAGCTGCTGTTCAACGAGGCATGGCTATTCCTGCATAAACGGTTGTCATGTTAGTAATGAGTCTAACGCGAATTAGGCTCATTTTTTAACCACTACAATAATTTTAACCCTGGCGGTAACGCTTCCCCAAACATTTGTTTTTCTTCCTTTTCATCCAATTGTTTAAATTCTTCCACCATTGAAACCCAAGATAAGGGCGCTTTATTGACCTTTAATTGCGCAATAATTTTATCCCGTAAATTGTCATCAATATCACGCACTCGATCCCCACTCTTACGGCTGATTAACGTCGCTGCAAAACCAGCTTGCGGATTTTTTTTCCAATCTTGCTGCATTAATTGTTTTAACCATGCTTCAACGGTGATCGGCGGAATAACCTGATGACTATTTCCATGAAAAGGAACGCGTGAACCAATACGCCCTAATGCCCACCATGTTTGCTTCGGCTCACTGGCTTTTTGTAAACGGGTTAAAAACCACTCACCCAATTGCACTTTTTTATCCACAGATAAACGCTCTAAAACGGCTGCAAGACGAACCATATCTTCATAACCACGGCGTTTAATTTGTTTAGCAATGACCCCTTGTTTTGCCAAAACTGGATTAAAATAAGGACTCAAGTCCAGATAAATTTGCGTTTGCGCACTCGCATCCAATCCGCCTGCAATACGACGCCACAATGTCCACCATTCACTCCAATTTTGAGCCTCATTGACAAACTGAATTTTTTGAGGGTAAATTTTCCATAATTGTTCCACGCGCCAATCATCGAGTGGCACTCCAAAACCAGGTCGTAAACAAAAACCGATAAGACTCAACCAAACGCGCTCGTGATGATCCGATCGACGCCGAAACTTCATTCCTGTTAATAAACAATTAAAAAACGCGCGTAATAACGGCGTATTCCATTGATTTCGGCTCGCATTCAGTAATTTTTCTAAATCAACACGTAAACTTTTAACCGCTTTGGGATTAATATCTTTGGAACGTGTCCCAAAAACCGCCTGAATTTTTTTCTCTGCCGCCAAATAATGATCGGGTAATTCTGATTGATTTGCCGACGCATTTTTTTGTCGGATTTGAAATTCAACATCCCAACGCTGGTTTTTATCCGATACAGAGACGCATTGAATTTTTAACGTCCCGACTTCGGTTTGAGTCGCCACTAATTCCACAATTATCTCAGCATCCGAATGCCCTTGCCCATCAAAGGCAACCGCGAGCGGTGGTAAGGAGTGAAAATAATCCTCATTAATATCGGTGACATCGCCACTTTTATAAACCTTATCTCCTGTCGTAGAGGTTAGATTAAATTGAACGGGTTGCCCTAACCGTAAGGCAAATTGCTTATTTTTAAGTCGAATTTCAACACCTTCCTCACTCCCTCGAGGTAAAATGCAAATCCCTTGTTTGAGTATTGAGTGTTGAGTATCGACTAATAAGAAATAACTCCGTGCAGAGCCTCCCCCAATTTTTATTTTTTGATCCCGTTGCGCAATTGCATAGCTTACCGCTCCTAATGCGACGGATAATTCAGGGGATTTATTTTCTAGTAATTTAGGTTTTTTAGTGCCCCATGAAGCCAGTAATTCAATAACACGCTCGGTAATCGGCTGACTTCGAAACACGCCACCATTCAATAATAGCGCATCAGGGACATAAGAAGCGTTACCAAGTGCTTCGGCGGCGGCTTGTTGGTGTAAATGTAAGAAAGCGGCAATATGCTTACTCACGGCAGGATCGGCGGCATATGGCAAACCAAATTCAACCACCCCACTGCGTTTTTTATCGGGCAAATCATTTAATTCAGATAATGGGAAAAAGCCATCTAACGCTATTTTTTGAACGGCTTCTCGCTGTAATTTAACCGACTTTGTACGACCAATTAACCGAGACCCTCCGCCTAATAAAGTAACGCTGACAAATTCAGGGGCGTCTTTGGCTAATAATTTCTCTTTGGCTAATCGACACTGCTCTAATAGTTGTGATAAATCCGCCGCTGATAATTTTTTCTGGTCTGAAACCAGTTGTTTTTCAGCCAATCGAGCTAAGGCTAAGTCGATATTATCGCCGCCAAGCATTAAATGTTCACCCACACCAATTCGGGTTAATTTAGGCTCTTTGTCGGTGTGTTCAATTTTAATTAAGGTAAGGTCGCTGGTGCCACCGCCCACATCACAAATTAATAATAATTGAACCTTATCCAAAGCTTGCGTAAGATTGGTGCTATAACGCCGTAACCAGTCGTAACAAACCGCCTGAGGTTCTTCTAAAAGCCGAATATTTTTTAATCCCGCCCTTTTTGCCGCTTCCAGCGTGAGGGAGCGAGCCGCTTCGTCAAAAGACGCAGGAACGGTTAAGACAATGGTTTGTTGCTCTAAAGGCGATTTGGGAAATTTATGTCGCCAAACCGTTTTAATATGCGCCAAATAACTAGCGCTTGCTTCCAGAGGTGAAACTTTTGCTATTTCAGAATCACTCCCCCACGGTAAAATATCAGCACTATGATCAACTGAAGGATGAGACAACCAACTTTTAGCACTAGTGACTAATCGTCCTTGCGTTTTTGCACCTAACAATCGTGCCGCTTCTCCAATAACCGCTGTTTCACCTGCGGGTGAAAACGTAATATCGGCATCGGATAACTCACCTTTAGCAGGGTGATAACGAACCGAGGGTAATAATTTTTTTGCCGCCACTTGCCCTAAATTAACCAATTGTTCTATTTCAAAAATATGAATTTCATTGGATTTAGCAACGGCTTGTGTATAAGCGACAACGGTATGAGTCGTTCCAAGGTCAATACCGACTAAGTAATCAGGAGCGTGAGTTTGCACAATGGTTATTTTTTAAGGAAAAAAGAGAGTTTAATGAGTCTTAAAAAGAAACGCTATCTTTTTTAGCATCGGTTTTTAGATTAAGATATTACATCTTGAAGTATTGAACTGAAAGTTCCTTTCAATAACCTTTAAAACAAAATTAAAAGTCAATGTTCAAATTCTAGTATCATTAGGTGATTAATATGACACTTGACGCACAGCACGATCTAAAACAGACCCTTTCCTTATTTATTCTGTTAATTTTATGAGAATTTTTCGCCCTATTTTATTATGCTCGCTAATGGTAAGTTTAAGTGCGCCATCAATAAGTGTTGCAAAACCGCCAGCAAAAACAAAACAAATCATTAAAATTGCTTATTTTTCTCAAGAACGAGTGGTGCCTGCCGCGCTTTCTAATCTTGATCCTTTCATTCAAAATAAAGGGGTCATGGGAGCTAAAATAGCACTGGAAGAAAATAATACAACGGGTAAATTTACAGGGCAACAATATCAGTTAACTAAAATCATTGTGCCTATTAAGGGCGATATTAAAAAAGCTTTTTTAAATCATATTCCTGCCGATATTAATTTTGTGGTGGTCAATTTACCCGTCGTGAAATTAAAACAGTTAGCGGATTTAGACGCGGCACAACAAAAGTTATTATTTGATGTGACCACTCGTGATGATGGTTTGCGAGGGCAGCAATGTCGTGCTAATGTGCTGCATTTACAGCCAAGTCGTGCCATGCGTGCAGATGCGTTAGCACAGTTTATGTTAAAAAAACGCTGGAAAAAATGGTTTTTAGTCACAGGTTCGCTTGATAGTGATCGTTTGTATGGTGAGGCATTTAAACGAGCGGCGAAAAAATTTGGCTTAAAAATTGTCGCTGAAAAAAAATGGGCGCACACCTACGACGCACGTCGCACCGCACAATCGGATATTCCTGTTTTTACACAGGACATTAAAGATTATGATGTCTTAGTGGTGGCGGATGAACACGGCAGTTTTGGCGAGTATTTAAGCTATCGAACGTGGTTGCCACGTCCTATTATTGGGACGCAAGGGTTAATTGCCACCTCATGGCACCTCTCTCATGAACAATGGGGGGCGGTACAAATGCAAAATCGTTTTAAAGAAATGGCAAAACGCACCATGAAAGAGGAAGATTATGGCGCCTACTTAGCGGTAAAAGCCATTGGTGAAGCTTCTGTTCGTACAAAAACAAATCAATTTATCCCCATTAAAAATTATTTGTTAAGCGATCAGCTGGTCTTACAGGGTTATAAAGGTAAATCGTTATCTTTTAGGAAATGGAATGGACAACTAAGACAACCTATTTTATTGGCCGCCCCTCGCTCTTTAGTTAGCGTGGCACCAGTTGAAGGTTTTTTACATCCAAAAACTGAACTCGATACCTTGGGCTATGATGCCCCTGAGGCGAGATGCGAGAAAAAACAATGAAAAAATGGCTTTTAAACTTAGGTCTCTGTTTCTATTTTATGACCACCGTACACGCTGAAACCGTCTTTGTTAGCTTGGAAAAAGACAATACAATTGCAATTGTGGATCCGATCAAAGGGGTGTTAGTTAAAACCGTCACCGTAGGACAACGACCTCGCGGAATAGAAATTAGTCCTGATAATAAACAGTTGTATATAGCGACCAGCGATGATGACACCATCCGAATTATTGATCTTAAAACCTTAAAAGAAGTTGGACAATTACCTTCAGGCGAAGACCCTGAAACGTTTGCGCTGTCGCCAAAGGGGGATAGACTTTATGTATCAAATGAAGACGACAGTATGGTAACTGTCATTGATATTGCCAATAAGAAAGCCATCAAAACTATTAAGGTGGGTGTCGAGCCTGAAGGTATTGCGGTAAGCCCTGATAATCAATGGCTCGTGAGTGCGTCAGAAACTACCAATATGGTACATTGGATTAATACCAAAACGTTAGAAATTACTGAAAATACCTTGGTCGATCCTCGTCCTAGAGCCTTATCCTTTACTCAAGATAGCAAACAATTATGGGTTACCTCTGAAATGGCAGGTACATTAATGGTATTGGATGTAGCCACTAAAAAAATCATTCAAACGATTCCCTTAAGCATTCAAGGAGTCAACCGCGATAAAATTTTACCCGTTGGAGTCGTCATCAATAAACAAGGAACATACGCCTATGTCGCTATGGGAGCTGCCAACCGAGTGGCGGTGATCAATGCAAAAACGTTTAAGGTCGAGAAATTTTTATTAGTGGGGCAGAGGGTGTGGAATTTAGCTTTTTCGCCCGATCAACAACGACTCTATACCACCAATGGTATGAGTAATGATATTTCTATTATTGATTTAGAAAACCATAAAGTCACAAAATCGGTTGGGGTAGGTCGTTATCCTTGGGGCGTTGCGGTTACACCATGAAAACAGCGTTAACTATTGAAAATTTAAGCTTTGCTTACGGCAAAAAAAAAGCCCTCAACCGTATTAATTTTAGCCTGAGAGGCGGGCAATGCACGGTTTTATTAGGGCCTAATGGCGCGGGGAAAAGTACCTTGTTTTCGCTGATTACACGCCTATATGATACTCACCAAGGTCGTATAAGTTTATGTGGTTTTGATATTAAAAAACAATCGCGACAGGCATTAATGCGATTAGGGGTGGTTTATCAACAAACCACATTGGACATTGACTTAACGGTATTGCAAAATTTACGCTACCATCTAGCACTGCATGGCATTTCTCGTAAACAAGGCAACAAACAGATCCAAGAGGAATTAGAACGCCTTAATATGTATGAGCGTCGCTACGAAAAAGTTCGCCAATTAAACGGAGGCCATAAACGCCGCGTCGAAATTGCCAGAGCATTACTACACAAGCCATCACTATTATTGTTAGATGAACCCACGGTCGGCTTAGATTTACCTAGCCGTAAAAGTATTGTTGAACATATACATCAATTAGCCGAAAATCAAGCCTTATCCGTATTATGGGCCAGTCATCTTATTGATGAAATTTACCCTGATGATCACTTGTTAATTTTACATCAAGGTGAAATTAAAGCTCGTGGTTCGGTTAATCATGTTTTATTAAAAACTGAAACGGATAGTATTAGTGCCGCGTTTTATAAGCTGACACATGGGGTGGAAAAATGATTATTGTGCATTTTTGGCGCGTCATGGTAGGGATTATTAGTCGTGAGTTATTACGTTTTTTAAAACAAAAAGAGCGATTTATATCGGCATTGGTTCGCCCTTTAATTTGGTTATTTGTGTTTGCCACAGGGTTTAGAGCCGCTTTAGGCTTAGCAATTACCCCCCCTTATGAAACCTATATTTTGTATGAGGTTTATATCGCCCCTGGGTTGGTGGGAATGATTCAACTTTTTAATGGTATGCAAAGCTCTCTATCAATGGTTTATGACCGTGAGATGGGCAGTATGCGTATTTTAATGGTCTGCCCCTTACCCCGGTGGTTTTTATTAATCTGCAAACTGATTGCGGGAACCGTGGTCTCTATTTTACAAGTGTATGTTTTTTTAGCGATTGCGTGGAGTTATGACATTCAACCGCCGACCATTGGGTATGTCTATTTGTTTCCTGTGTTAATTTTATCAGGACTCATGCTGGGCGCATTAGGTTTGCTGTTATCCTCTTTTATCAAACAATTAGAAAATTTTGCAGGGGTGATGAATTTTGTCATTTTTCCCATGTTCTTTATGTCTACTGCCCTATATCCTCTGTGGAAAATTAAAGAATCCAGCCTTTTCCTTTATAATTTAGCGCTTTATAATCCTTTTTCCCAAGCGGTTGAACTGATTCGGTTTGCCTTGTATGGTCAGTTTAACCAATACGCTTTTTGGGTCACCTTAGCCGCTTTTATTATTTTTATGCTGATCGCAATTGTAGGCTATAACCCCTCAAAAGGAATGATGGTAAAAAAAGGTGGGAAATGAATCTAATATTCGTTAAATCGTGAAGAGGTGCCCGTGATAAATTCTTGTTTTTTAGAGATTCCCCCTTTAAAAACATCCTCTAATAATTTAGCCGCTTATGAGCATGAAACGCTTGAACAGTGGATCCTTGAGCTCCCTGTTGCCAACCCTACGTTAACGACTCTTGTCTTTCGTGATTTTCTTACCGAATTAAATCAGACTAAAATGGGGGTGCAACTCAGACTTAATACGCTTGAAACCCTAAAGCCTGCCTTTTTTGATATCCAAGATTATTTACGATCAAAGCTTTTAAAAATGGGCTTTCCACGGTGTGAAAATGGGCAAAACATCAGCACCTTTTTATTAGAGATTGAGAAGGAATTCACTTTAGGTTATTGGATTTGCGTCAAAGAACTCACGAAACCTCGTACCATGCATTGGTTTCAGGGGAAAAATACCGCCTTGTCATTGCAACGAACCATTAAGGCTTATGGGTATATGATGACGAGCTATTATATGATGCGCATCCCAATTGCGGATTGGGTCTGGATGGATTTTCATTCACTTTATAAGCTGAGCATTCAGCATAAAAAAAACACGGTCAAAGTTCCCGATGATTTAGACCACCCAAGTGATAGCAGTAGTGTGACTCAAAGTTACATTCAAATATTATTATTGAGTCTTTTAGACACAGCGACGTTAACGCAAGACGAATTACAACATATTTATGAATCGTTAAATAAACTCAGCGCGCTTCCCCAGTTAGAAGAACAGCCGATTGTGACTCAAGCGTTACAATGCTTCGTTCATATTGATGAAGATATGCCACCAACATTTGAAGAAAAAGAAGAAGAAAGTGAATTTAAACAACTTTACTTTAATCTTACGCGCCTTCATAAAGAAACGAGATATCTGAAAAAAACCGCAACAACAGGTAATCGTTTTACTATTAATTTTAATGCTAAATTATCCTTCGAATTATTGGATTATTTAGATCAATGCTGGCTGGGAAAGCTTGCCGATGAATCCGCGTGTTTTGTAGACCGGTTGGATCGTTTTTTTAGCATTGGGTTGGAAAATACGTATGATTTATTGTGCTCAAATGCACGAAAACAACATGACCCCTTAGAATACAGAGGAGAATCATCCTCACCACAAGGGTTATCCTATCTGTTTGATAACAAAGAAACCCTTTCAATTGGCAGTTTGATTAGTTTTAGAAAAATAGACAGCCAGCAAAACCATCGGCTATTAGGGGTTGTCTCTAAAATTACGATTGATAAACATAGAAGCTATTATCTTGAATTTAATATTTCACTCATCACGGCTGAGGTTCACGCCGCCTCTTTTTCTTTTCGGGATGAACATGATGAAAGTATTGCTCAAAAAGCCTTGTTTTATCAACAAAAACAAGAAACGGGCGAAGATAAACGTTTTATCATTATTAATTCTTATTTATTAAAAGAGCAGGATATAATTGAGTTACAACTTGTCTCTGAGCACATTTGGATCGAACTTTTAAATAAAAAAAGTATCGGCTTTGGCTATTGGCGTTTTGAATGCAGACAATTCGAGGATGCCACTCATCAAGACCTAATAATGGAAGAGGACAATGAAAAAATGTTATAAATTTAGTCAAACAAAATTGAGTTTTTTCATCTGCTTATGGTATCTTGAGAAACTAGCGTTATAATTTGACTTTGCTACACCCTGTGTTGACATAATATGTGAACGACAGAGACTATTATCCAATAGGATATTTATAATAATAATGAATCTGCAAGAGGAAAATAAATGAGTAATTCTGAAGAAACTGAAAATAAAGCAACTGAAACTCCAGAAAAAACGCCCACAGAAACCCCCGCCCCTGAAGCGGCAGCCCCTGAAAAGCCAGTAAATAAATTATTAGAGAATGCAATGGGGCTAAAAGAGTCTAATCCAAAAGTCTTTTTTGGTGCAATTGGCGGATTAGTCATTCTCGTTTTAATTGTAATTATGAGTTCTGGCAGTAAAAACACGGTTCCCACTACGACGCTTAAAACCTTAACTATCGGGCAACAATATAGTTTAAAAGGGGCAAATAGTTTAGGCGGAAATGGTTCTATCAGCATGGTCGCCTCCCCTGATAGTGTGATGGCCTTTGATGACAGCGAAGAAAAAGGCGTTGAAAGTCCTTGTAAGCAACAACCCGAAGGAACTGCGGTTAAAGTCTTAGCCCTGAGTGACTATGTAGGTAAGAAAAATGGCATCGCACAAATAGAAGTTTTGTCAAAAGGCAACTGTCAAGGCCGTAAAGGTTGGACATTGGTGGTTGATATTCAATAAATATTGACAAAGGTTATTTTTATTGGCATAATTCCAAAAATAAAATGACATGCGGGAATAGCTCAGTGGTAGAGCACAACCTTGCCAAGGTTGGGGTCGCGAGTTCGAATCTCGTTTCCCGCTCCAAAATTTAAAAAAGCCGCACTAATAATTGCGGCTTTTTTGTTTAATCGCTCATCTTAAAGGCTGCGTAGCAAAATGGTTATGCAGTGGCCTGCAAAGCCATCTACACCAGTTCGATTCTGGTCGCAGCCTCCACGTTTTATCTTAACAGTTCAAATCACTCATTTAAGCCAACATCTCCAATACGATTCTTGCCATATTTTTAGACCCCTCGCCTTTTCCTAGCTTGACTCTTACCTGTTTTAATGCCGCTTGCATTTCCTGTCGGTAAACATCATCCTTTAAAATTTTAATTATTTCTGCGCTCATATTGTCAGCCGTGGCATGATGCTGAATTAATTCCTTAATAATTGGCGTACCCACGATAATATTTGGTAATCCAATGGATTTTATATTAACCAAATAGCGCGCTAATAAATACGTCAATGATGATAATTTATACACAATTACCATTGGAATATTCAATAAAGCCACTTCTAAAGTCGCAGTTCCTGAGGTAGTCATTACCGCATCACAACATTGCATCGCATCATAAGGCTGATTTTTAATTACCTTAACCTCGTTATTCTTCAAAAAAGAATGGAGTAGCGCATCACTGACTGAATCCGCTTGAGGTAATAAAAATTTCGCTTGAGGAAATTTTTTTTGTATTTGGATGACTGCGTTTAACATAACGGGCAACATGCGTTTAATTTCATTGGTTCGACTCCCTGGTAACAAACCAATAATAGGTATCTCTGAATGCAAACCAAATAATTTAATTGCCTCCGCTTTTGTGTGTAACGGTTTGACCTTATCTACCGAAGGGTGACCGACATAAGCCACAGGAATATTTTCAGCCTCGTAATAGGCGGTTTCAAAAGGAAAAATAACCGCCATTTTATCAATCGCCTGACCATACGTTACCACACGCTTAGGCCGAGATGCCCATACCTGCGGGCTTACATAAAATAAAACTTTAACTCCCTCACGCTTCGCAAATTGCGCGAGCCTTAAATTAAATTCCTTATAATCAATACAAATCAATAAATCAGGGCGTTTATTAATAATAAGCGCCTTCATAATTTTCATCGCTTTTTTAATATCTCGATAATGCCTTAAAATTTCAACGACACCAATCACCCCAATGGCAGAGGAATCGTACGCAATTTTAACCCCCGCCTCGCGCATTTTTTTAGCCCCCATACCAATGGCTTGAATAGCTGAATTTTGCGCCTGTATTTCCAAAAACATATTGGCGGCATGTTGATCACCCGATGCCTCTCCCGCACTCATCATAATCAGGTGATTCATTACGGGGTAATTTTAGGCAACAACACTTTTTCAGAGTTAATTTTTTTAGCTGCGCGTTTGATTAATTGGTTCACCATTTTTGAGTGCATCTCATCGTTCAATACTTTTTGAGAGCTCAATTTTTGCCATAATTCCGCATTACTCATCTCTTTATGACAAGCGGTACATATTTGCGTACGTTCCATTTTTTCACGTTGTGCTTGCGATAAAGGCCCTGTTAATGGCCAATGCGAACCAACGGTAACCAACTGCTTACCCTCTCTTGTCACAATTTTAGATAAATCCCATTTTAAATCAGGCACCGCAGGCATTTGTACTTGCGCATTTGAGGGAATAACCTGTCCTGTTGCGGTTTCTAACTCAATATAACGATCTTGACTTACGCCTGTAAAACGCCCACCTTCAATCCCATAGCCCAATGTTTTCGGATTATTATGACAACTGGCACAACTTCGTGCTTTTCGACCACTGGTATGGGGTTGCACGGCCGCCATGTCTAGCCCTAAGCCTTCAGGAGTATTCCAAATTTTATTTTTTACCAGCGTTTTTCCATCTTTACCAATCACGGTGGTAATAACTTGGCAACCAGGCATCATAGGCGTGACACGCCCTTCCCCATTTACCCCTAAAATAGGTGTTTCCCAGCGTAAATACGAACGGGTTTCAGAAACTTTACCCTCACTGGCATTGGACTTATCATTCGGGTCTTTATTCAGTCCGTTTTTACCCACAGAATTCGCGGTTTTAATCCAATCAACACTGGTTTTTCCCTTAGAATAATCTACCGTAATATGACAACCATAACACTGTGGTACCCAGTCGGCATGACAGGCGTAACACTCCATATTTTCTAAATGACCTTTAATTTGCGCCATTGCCACATGAGCATCGGTGGATTTCCAGCTTTTATCTGTTTTAATTTTTTTCAAAATAGGCACTTTAAAATCCAGCCCAGAAGCTGAGTGGACAATCACCTCCTCACCTTTCTTGATGACATTACCAAAAGGATTACCACGCGCAGTTAATAAATAACCTTGCTCAGGGGCGTATACCGTTCCCCAGCGCATATAATCGGGCAAGGTTTTCGCTAACCCTCGTGCCTCATTGGCTAAAGGCTTATCAAATTCTTCACCGTAACCTAAAGGCAGTTCCCATGGGAATTTATCAGGGGTTCCATGACAATCGGCGCATTCAATTTCCACTTGCGCGAGGGTTGTACCTGCAATATTACCATCACCATGAATATCAATGGAGGTATGACAATCTTGGCATAACAATCCTCCTTCAGGGTTACCTTTTCGACTCGCCTTTTGATGATGCAAATCATCTTTAATAAATAAATATTTTTTGGTATGTAAAGGTGGCTGTTTACCGCCTTCCTCATTGTAAGGACTGCCATACGGAAACTCCATTAATCCTTGATAACTCACCCCAATACGCTTACCTCGGTTATGGCATGTATTACAGGTTTCAGATGGAATCCCTGAATAAGTTACCTTCGGCATTTTTACTTTTGATTTTCGAGTTGCCTGCATCGTATGCGTTAACAGATGCCCTGCTTCTTTTTTATCAATGGTCGGATCGCCGCCTTCATACAAACCCTCATTACTATAAGGGACATGACAGGCGCTACAACCTGCACCACGATAATCACCGCGTCGTTTTCGTCCTTTTGAGCCGACATGACAACGTTGACATTCTTGGCGTGAATAGGTAATTCCCGCTAATTTAGGATGGGTTGAAACCGCATTTACATCAACGGATGGCACTTGTTTTAATTGAGTTGGAAATTGATCAGGGTGTGCCGCCACCATTTTTTCCATATAGCCTTTATAAGCATCGGTTCCAATCTCAGGAATGGGGCCATCTTCATCTTTAAGATCGTAATTTCCCCACACTACCTTCATGTCCTGCTGAATGCCCCAGCTCCAAAAATTCCCTTGTAATTTTCCTGCTTCGGTATTCATCAGCGCTTTTTTCAAACGATTTGCCACCCCCTGATGACACTGACCGCACGTGTATTCATTAATCCACAAACTCCCAGGATCCGGGTAAAACATTTGCGGCCCCTTCGATTTTTTTAATAACTCAGGCGTGCCTTTATGTGCTTTTTCTTTTGTTTTAGCGTTGGGTGTTCCTCCATGACAAATTACACACCCCGCAGGATCATCATAAATTTCCCCCATGCCCTTAATAGTTGTCATCATTAAGCCTTGGGTAAAGTCTTCAATTCCTTTATGGCATGACAAACAACCTTGTTGGTTTTTAACCGTTTTCGCGGGGGCTGAAAAACTTGAAAAGGAACTAAAAAAAAACAATAAAAAAAAGCAAATAAAGATCAAATTTTTCATAATAACAAAGGGTTCAGTTTATTTTTATTATAGAAACCATAGGCTGTGCGCCCTTTTCTATAAACCAGATGAGTCTGATAGAATAGCAGATTAATTTTAGAGAGGTATTTATAATAATGACCACAAGACCGAGTAAAGACTTAGAAACATTTGATAATCCGCAATCGGGGCGTGATTATACAATTAGCATTAAAATCCCTGAATTTACGTGCCTTTGTCCCAAAACAGGACAGCCTGATTTCGCCATTATCTATATTGATTACATTCCTAATCAACGTTGTGTTGAGCTAAAAGCATTAAAGCTGTATATGTGGGCTTTTCGGGATGAGGGCGCGTTTCATGAAGCGGTCACGAATGAAATGCTGGATGATTTAGTGTGTGTCACTGATCCAAAATATATGTGCGTTCGAGCCGAATTTAATGTCCGTGGCGGGCTTTATACCACGATCACGGTCGAACATGGCACAAAGAATTAGCGCCGTATTTATTTCACACGGGTAACCGCGTAACTTGCCACTAAAAACACCAGCGCACCCGGTAAAATAGCAACCATAATGGGGTTAATATCATAAACAAGCCCCATGTGATTGCTAATTTTATCTAAAATATTAAAACCCATTCCAATAATCACGCCCACCATTAAACGCCCGCCCATACTCACACCGCGTTTAATACCAATCACAAATGGGGTGGCGACCATCAACATCACAAAAGTAATTAAGGGATTAATTAAACGCCCCCAAAATGCCGCTTCAAAGGTTTTTGATTTTTGACCGTTTTCTTTTAAAAAATCAATATATTGCGCTAGATCAATTAACGATAAATTATCAGGTTTTACTACTACAATTTTTAATAAATCAGGGGCGATAGAGGTTTTCCAACTAAAACCATTTTCTTGATATGAATGCACTTGAGTGGCACTAAATTCAGAACGCTGAATCCCATTTAAGCGCCATTGTTCATGACCGATAAATTGACCACTGTCGGCATGAATGACCTGACTTATTTTTCTTTGATCGTTCATTTGATAAATTGTAATATCGCCCAGCTCAGAGTTTCCCTTGATTTGACGAATATTAACAAATTGATTGCCCTCACGTAACCAAATCCCATAACGGGTTTGCATGATGACTTTATTGTGCTGTGATTGGGCTTTTAACATTCGAGCCGAATGCCCTGTTTGAGGGGCAATGAATTCACCAACGCCCATCGCAACCAACACTAAAACCACACCAGCCAACATAACCGCGCGAATAATTCCCATGACAGAAACCCCCGCCGATCGCATAGCAATGATTTCACTATGATTTGCCATCGTCCCTAAAACAAATAAACTGCCTAATAAAGCCGCCGAAGGAACCAGTTCATAAAAAACCCGTGGTGAGGTCAATAATAAATATAAAAAGATTTCATTAAGCCCATAGTCCCCCGTTCCCATATCTTTTAATTCATCACTAAATGTGAATAAATTAAACAGGGTCAACAATAATATTAAAGCGAGAAAAGAACCTTTTAGGACTTCTTTAACAATATGGCGTGTGAGTAAATTCATTTACCAAGCTTCCTTGTTATTTTTTGAATCACCCATTTCAGCCCATACAATTTTAACAGTAAAATCAGGGTGAAAAAGGTCATAACCGCGTAGACCCAAAATTTCCCTAACCATAAGGGAATTGTTTCTGTTTTTAGCCAACTGTAATTAACACGGCTAATATTTCCATAGACAAAATAAATTAAAAAAGCGAATAAAAGACTGCCATAAACCCCCCCTCGTGGCGATAAATTTGCTAAAGGAACGGCTAATAAACTTAGAAAAATAACCCCTAGTGGAATCGCAAATCGTTTTTGTAGCTCTATTTTATCTTTAACTTTTATCGACTTTTCTAATTTCTCAGTACTAATGGCATCATTTTGATAAAAAACCTCAGAGGATTTTTTTTCAATCAGCACGGCATACTCATCAAAGGTTTCTAAGGTAAAATTGGATTGACCTGGAATACCTTGACTGCTTTCACCATCACTTAAAATAATATATTTTCCGCTGGGTAACGTTTTTAAAAAGCCGTGCTTTGCGTTAATGGTTCTCGGCTTTCCATGTTCACGGTTTTGTACAAAAATACGATGCATTTGATTATTTTCATCAATTTCTTCGGTATAAAAAACCAAATCTCCATGACTATATTCGCTAAATCGTCCTGCTGAAACCCCTCGAATATCAGCGGTTTCTAAATCGTTATTGGTCAGAATGAGCATTTTTTCTTCTGCCCACGGTGCGGCATACAGCGAAAGCTGGTAAGCAATAACACTTAAGGGAATCACCAATAAAAATACCGCGCGATATAAAAATATCAAGCCTCCACCTGCCGTAGCAATGGCCGACATTTCTTGGTCACGATACATTCGCCCTAAAACCATTAATACCGCCATGAAAATAGCCGCAGGTAAAAAGCTTGCCACCGCAACGATAATTTTAAGCCCTAAAATATCAATCGCGGTTTCACCTGAAATGGTGCCATCAATCGCTAACGCGAGGACTTTAATAAATTTACGACTAACGATGATTATGACAATCACCGACAATACGGCGGTGACGGTTTTAAATAAATCCCACGCAATCATTCGATCAAGCAGGGTAATAGAGGGGAATCGACCCATCTTTTTCGTTTTTTGAGGTGACACCTTCATACAATCCTTCTTAAATTTTCATGTATAATTCAGCGTTTATCGCGTTGAATGCCTGATTACTATGATTACCTGCGAGGTTTTTTTTGTAATCTATACTTTAAAGTTGTGTAATTTAGCATCAAATTACCTTTAAAATAATGCCCCTCGCACCCTAACAAAATGATATTAGGAAATTATGGACTATTCTATAGAAAGCCTGCCCTTAGACCAACTAGAAACTGATTGTATTATTGTTGGCATCTACAAACATCAACAATTAACCCCTTCTGCAAAAAAGGTGGATCAAGCAAGCCATCAACTGATTCGTAACTTAATTGAACGGGGCGATATTAAAGGCAAAATTTGTGAAACTTTATTGATTAATGTAGTGCCTGATAGCACAATACCGCGCGTATTATTAGTGGGTTTAGGGGATAAGGGACAAGTTAGCATAAAATCCTATCGTAACGCGATTGTGGCGGCTGTGAAAGCCCTTCAAAAAACACATATAAAATCAGCCGTCTGTACCTTAGCTGAAATTGAATTAAAAGCACATGATTATCAATGGCGCTGTCGTCAAATTGTTGAACTTTTTAATCAAAATTTGTATCAATTTACGCAAACAAAATCACAAAAACCAACGCCTCATGCGCTATCCTATCTAAAAATCACCGCCACAGATGAGCATAAAAGCGTAGCAACGATTGGTTTAAAACAAGGGTTAGCGATTGCACAAGGGGTTTCATTGGCGAGATATTTAGCCGATTTAGCCGCCAATATTTGTACACCAAGTTTTTTAGCCGAACAAGCCACCGATATGAGCAAGCGATTCTCAAAAATGTCGGTTGATATTTTAGAAGAGTCGGATTTAGAGCGCTTAAAAATGCACTCTTTTTTAGCGGTTTCTCGCGGCAGTGTGCAACCTGCTAAATTAATTTGTCTTAATTACCAAGGCGGTAATGCACAGGAAAAACCTATTGTATTTGTCGGCAAGGGATTAACTTTTGATGCAGGCGGTATTTCAATCAAACCAAGCGCTGGTATGGATGAAATGAAATATGATATGTGTGGTGGCGCCAGTGTTATCGGTGTTTTACAAGCCGCTGCTCAAATGGAACTACCCCTTAATATTATTGGATTAGTCCCCTCTTCTGAAAATATGCCTGATGCCGATGCCAATAAGCCTGGTGATGTTTTAACCAGTATGGCAGGAAAAACCATTGAGGTATTAAATACTGATGCGGAAGGGCGTTTAATTTTATGTGATACCTTAACCTATGCCGAGCGATTTGATCCTGAATTGGTGATTGATTTAGCCACCTTAACAGGCGCATGTTTAGTGGCATTAGGTCGTGTTCCTAGTGGTTTACTCGGTACCGATGATGAATTATGTGATGAGATTATTGCAGCCAGTAAAACCGCCTGTGACAGTGTTTGGCGTTTGCCCTTATGGGAAGAGTATCAGGCTCAACTTAAATCAAATTTTGCCGATATAGCCAATATTGGGGGTCGTGATGCAGGTACCATTACCGCCGCTTGTTTTTTATCACGTTTTACCGAAAGTTATCGGTGGGCGCATTTAGATATTGCAGGCACCGCATGGCGTTCAGGCGCTGAAAAAGGCGCAACAGGACGACCTGTCCCCTTGTTGTGTCAATTTTTACTCAATCGAGCTAATGCTTAAACTAACCTTTTATATTCTTAGTACCGATGAAGCACGGCAACGATATTTTTTTTGTTGCCAACTGCTTGAAAAAATTTATCGTCAAGGGTATTTTTGTTATGTTTTAACCGATTCAGAACATCAAAGTAACACCCTCAATCATTTACTCTGGACGTTTCGACAAAATAGCTTTATCCCACATGCGCTCTATACAGGGGATGCGCCGTCACTTGACCATAAAATTTTAATTGGGTCGTTACCACCCCCTATGGAATGGCAAAAAATAATGGTCAATTTTTCAGAGCAACCCCTATTAGCCTTTGAGCAAACAGAGCGTTTATTGGAAATTGTAGACCATGAACCCGAACGATTACGACAAGGTCGACAACGTTACCGATATTATAAACACCAAAATTTAACGATAGAAACCATCAAACGCTAAACGCCCTCATTGCCCCCATCACATCACTACAATAAATATCATGGAAAAAACATACGCCCCTCACTCAATCGAACAACGTTGGTATCAAACGTGGGAACAAAAAGGCTATTTTACTGCCAAGGATGAAGGTGAGTCGTATTGCATTATGATTCCACCGCCGAATGTCACGGGCAGTTTGCATATGGGGCATGCGTTTCAAGATATGATTATGGATGCCTTAATGCGTTACCACAGAATGCAGGGGCGTAGTGCTTTATGGCAAGTCGGCACCGATCATGCGGGGATTGCTACTCAAATGGTGGTGGAGCGCCTCCTCAATCAGGAAGGTAAAACGCGTCATGATTTAGGCCGTGAAAAATTTGTCGAAAAAATATGGGAATGGAAGGAACAATCAGGCAACACTATTACCCAACAATTACGCCGCATGGGATCCTCCTTAGATTGGTCGCGTGAGCGTTTTACCCTTGACGAAGGCATGTCAGAATCGGTACAAGAAGTCTTTATTCGCCTGCATAATGAGGGGCTGATTTATCGGGGTAAACGCTTGGTGAATTGGGATTGCGTCTTACATACCGCAGTCTCCGATTTGGAAGTATTATCCACCGAAGAAAAAGGTTTCATGTGGCACATGCGTTACCCATTATGTAATGGCGAAGGGCATTTAGTGGTTGCAACCACCCGTCCTGAAACCATGTTAGGGGATGCGGCTATCGCAGTTCATCCTGATGATGAACGTTATCAACATTTGATTGGTCAATTTGTTGAAATCCCCCTCGCAGGTCGAAAAATTCCTATCATTGCGGATGATTATGTGGATGCGGATTTTGGAACAGGGTGCGTTAAAATCACGCCCGCGCATGACTTTAATGATTATGAGGTTTGGTTGCGCCATCGTGATAGCGCTCATATTGCGGATTTACCCCACGGCGGCTTGATTAATATTTTTACTGCGGATGCCACTATTCGTAATAATACCGACGATGAGCACGCGCTAATTCCTCTGCTGTATCATGACATGGATCGTTTTGATGCCCGCAAAAAAATTGTGGGGGATTTAAATGCCATGAACCTGCTTGAAAAAACAGAGGATCATAAATTAATGGTGCCGCGTGGTGATCGTTCAGGAACGATTATCGAACCCTTTTTAACCGATCAATGGTATGTCAAAACGGAAGCCTTGGCTAAACCTGCCATTGAAGCGGTTGAACAA
This sequence comes from Methylococcales bacterium, assembly GCA_023144875.1. Classification (GTDB taxonomy): domain Bacteria; phylum Pseudomonadota; class Gammaproteobacteria; order Methylococcales; family Methylomonadaceae; genus WTBX01. The sequence continues at coordinate 139 of JAGLEW010000053.1, read as the reverse complement.
GGGGATATTAAATTTGTGCCTGATAATTGGAAAAATACCTATTTTGAATGGATGCGAAACATTCAAGACTGGTGTATTTCGCGCCAAATTTGGTGGGGACATCGAATTCCTGCGTGGTACGATGAGCAAGGCAATATTT
>JAGLEW010000052.1 GCA_023144875.1 Methylococcales bacterium | reverse complement strand
TCTAAAAAGTCGGTTTGTTTCTCTACAATACATTTTGCAACCCGTAATAAGGTTTCGTTTCGACCTTGCAAACTTTTTATAAACCATTTGGCTTCTTGCAGATGGTTTTTCATACAGGTGTTATCGACACTACTGTCGGCACGTTTAATGAAGCTAGAATAAGCCGCGTTGACTTTCAATTTAGGCGTGTTACTTGGATTTAAGCTGATATGCCACTGACCGTTGCGTTTGCTCACAAACACGTCAGGGATTATATAGCCTGAATCAAACTCACCTATCTTTTGACCTGGTTTAGGATCTAAACTTCGAATTAACGTAATAACCTGTTCAAGTTGAATTTCGGTTATTTTTAATTTTTTAATTAATTTATATTTTTCTTGTGTGGCTAAAAGCTCAAGATGCCTATCGACCAATTCGAGTGCTTTTTCTTTATAAGCTGTAGATGGGGGTAAGGCTTGCAATTGCAAGCTTAGGCATTCCTTTAAGTCCACTGCCGCTATGCCTATAGGGTCAAAATTTTGAACTCTATGCAGAACGGCGGTTAATTCATCGGAATCCAAATCATCTATTTGGCGAGCTAGGTCTTCATAAAGTATATCAAGCGAGAGGGTTAGATAACCGTCTTGATTAATGGCATCAATAATTGTGATTGCAATGGCATGATCTTTTGAAGATAGTGTCGATAATTCTAACTGTTTGAGAAGGTGATTCTGTAAGGTTTCAGAGGCACTTTTTTGGGCTTCAAAATCGGATGTTTCCGCATTCGATGCAGGTAAGGCGCTTGGCAAGGTGTCATCATAAATATCATCCCAATTTGCATCGGTGGGTAATTCGGTTGGAATATCGCTGCTGGTTTCGTCGGCGGTTTCTTTTTTATCAACGGTTGGGGTTTCTTGGGGGGCATCTTCTTCAACTTCGAGCATGATATTAGAATCTAATATCTGTTGAATTTCTTGTTGTAAGTCCAAGGTTGATAGTTGCAATAACTTTATAGCTTGCTGAAGTTGAGGGGTCATCGTCAAATGCTGACTGATACCGAGCTGTAAAGATTGCTTCATAGTTTTTTAAGGGTGGATAATTAAATAAAATTATTTTTTCTCAAAGGGTAAATCCTTCGCCTAGATAAACTTTTCGAACCTCTTCGTTGTTCACAATTTCATGTGAGTTGCCTTCGGCAATGACTTTGCCTTCATTGAGAATATAAGCTCTATCACAGATACCAAGGGTTTCCCTGACATTATGTTCAGTAATTAGAATACCAATACCACGACCTTTTAAATGCACAATAATTTTATTAATATCAATCACCGAAATCGGGTCAACCCCTGCAAAAGGTTCATCTAACAAAATAAATTGGGGGTTACTGGCTAAGGCTCTAGCAATTTCTAATCGTCGGCGCTCTCCGCCTGAAAGCCCTAAGGCTTTTTGGTCTTTTAGGTGAGTAATGCTCAACTCATCCAACAGTTCTGCGGTGATGGTGGCAATTTGTTTGCGGCTAATGTTTTTTCGTAATTGTAAAACCGCTCGTAAATTATTGGCAACCGTAAGCTTTCGAAAAACAGATGATTCTTGTGGTAAATAGCCGATTCCAAGCCGAGCGCGGCTGTGCATCGGAAAGTGGGTGATGAGTTGATTATCAATATAAATATCACCTTCATCAACTTTAATTAACCCTACCATCATATAAAAGCAGGTTGTTTTTCCCGCACCATTAGGGCCTAATAATCCAACAATTTCACCTGTGTCAACATGCAGAGAAACCCCATTGACAACATTGCGTTTGTTATAGGTTTTGAGTAAATGTTTTGCGATTAAAGTGGACATAGTGCACTACTTCTTTTTGGCTTTAGATTTTGGTTGTATGGTCGTTCGTACCCGTTTTGATTTAGAGTTTCTATCGCCTGCCATCAATACTGAGGCTTTGGTGTCATAAACAATAATATCACTGGCGGTTCTTTTGCCATCTTGCCACACTTGTGCTTTATTAATCAGGTGTAATTTTTGCGAGCCAGGGTAATATTCGCCGATTAATCCAAGACCATGGATATCGCCTTTGCCTTTACCAGGGGATTGTTTGAATCGGGCAGGTTTACCAACTGCGACTACTTTATCAATCGCCCCTTCTTTGAGATAAAATGTCATTTCATCGGAGTTTACCACCAATGAGCCTTGGGTAAAAATAACATCGCCTGTGTAAACACTGACATCATTTTTTTCATCATAAGATGCGGTGTCTGAATCAATGTAAATAGGTTGTTCATTATCATTGTCAAGCGCCGTACTTAAAGGACTATAAAGCAAGACAGATAAGCTTAAAAATAAGAGATGTGGTTTACTTAGTATCATAATAGCTCTTTACATTTGCTAATAACTTTAATGAAATCGGTTTTTTAAAGGTCATTTGAATGCCTGTTCCTGTGGTCCAGTGAGGTAGTGAGGTAATTCGTGTCCATTCAGTCCCCTCAGCATAACTTTCTTTTAATTTAACATTTAAATTACTGGTTTCAATGCCTAACTCTCGAACGCCTTCGCCTTTATTTCGATGAATGAAGACCTTACCTTTTAAGAGTAAATTGGTGCCATTATTCGATAAGATCCCAGATTCTGATTGAATAACCCACGGTGGTTCATCAGAATTATAAAGTGTCATTAAAGGGTTTGTCATATGGGTTTCCCCTTTATCACTGTAATGACGCATTTCTTTAGCGGCTAATTGAGATTTTAATAAGCCATTTTCATCCATTTCTTTTTTCAAATAGCCTTTACTAAAATAGTCTGGACTATTTTGTGTTGATAATATCGCCGATTTTGGTTTTTCATCCTCAGGTAATCTAAAAATTTCAACCAACCACCATGATAATCCTGCCAAGGAAAAGGCTAAAAGGTAGGGAATACTTTTTTTTAATGAGGCGTTATTCATAGGCGATTTGGCTTATTTATCGTAAATACGAGTGTAAAATAGTATCAAAACTGCCTTGTGTACGCATAATAAAATCGCAGACTTCTCGCACCGCACCGCATCCACCTTTTTCTGTGGTAATACAGTCGGCGTATTCTTTAACGGCAAAATTCGCATCTGCAACTGCAATCGCTAAGTTTGCGCGTTTCATTAGAGGTAAGTCTAATAGGTCATCACCGACATGAGCCACTTGTGTGGGAGCTAGTTTCATTTTAGATAAAATTTCCTCAAAGGCGGCTATTTTATTTTCATGACCTTGATAAACATGTTGGATGCCTAAATTTTTCATCCGTAAGGTGACCGATTGGGATTTTCGTCCTGAAATAATCGCGACCTCAACACCTGTTTGTTGCAGTAATTTTAGTC
>JAGLEW010000051.1 GCA_023144875.1 Methylococcales bacterium | reverse complement strand
ATTAAAAAAAATTCCCGCGATTATTATCCTATCGCTATTACCAGTTGCATGTTCAGAAACCCCCGTAATTCCTGACAAAAACCCTCCGCGCCATAATCCTACCGTCGCTGTAATTCAAAAAAAACCATCCTTACCTATAAAAAAAGAACGTCCGTTTCGAATTATAAAAAAAACACCGAAAAGACCGAAAGCCCCTAAAATAATCCCTAAGAAAAGTAACCCAAGAGCTTATGCACAATATACTCAACTTCCAGAAATAATTAGCGCTCGATTAAGAAAACTTAAAGTCAGTGAAAATGGTATCAGTGTTTATATTCGCGAAGTTTCAAAAACAGCGCCTCTATTAACCTTTAATGAGGATATTCCAAGAAATCCTGCATCGGTTATGAAACTTGTAACCACTTATGCCGCATTAGGAATATTAGGCACAAATTATCGGTGGCCTGTTGAACTTTATGCCACAGGTGAAATAAAAAATGGTATTTTAGAAGGGGATTTAATTTTAAAAGGCTATGGCTATCCTGATTTTAAACCTCGAGATTTAAGAGTCATTTTAAGCGAATTACATCGAAAAGGCGTTTCTACGATTAGGGGAAGTTTGATCTTAGATAATACCTATTTCAGCCCAAACAGAAATAGTTCCGCTGACTTTGATGGTAAAGCCTATAAATTTTATAATGCCCAACCTGATGCGTTGCTATTTAATGAGCGCATTAGCGAGTTTGTCGTCACGCCTCAAAAAGGTAGAGCTAATATTGTCTCTTTATACCCATCGCACAATGTCACTATCATCAATAATTTAAAACTTAAAAATGTAAAATGCAAAGGCCGCTATGCCAGTCCAAGCATGTGGGTCAAACGGCCAACGGCCAATAAAACCAATGTTTATTTTAAAGGCTCATTATCCAGTCGTTGTGGTAACCGACGTTACAGAACGGCGATTGCAGAACCAACCGCTATGTTAAATGGTACGATCCGAAAAATGTGGGAAACAGAGTTTAGTGGTTTTATCGAAAATCATCGGTTTATCATTGCACCTACCCCTAAAAATGCACGATTGCTGTACCGATTTAAAGGCAAGCCTGTTAAAGATATACTGCCATTAATTAATAAAAAAAGTAACAATGTGATGGCCAAACAACTTTTTTTAAGTATTGCCGCTAAAGCAAGTTTGCCCGCCAACCCCACTAAGGGCGTGCATAAAATCAAACAATGGTTTGCTAGTAAAGGGTTAAATTTTTCGGAATTGAAAATTGAAAATGGCTCGGGGCTAAGCCGAACCAGTCAGGTATCAGCGCGTCATATTGGTGAGTTATTAATTGATGCTTATAACAGCCCAAATCGTCGATTATTATGGAATTCATTGCCCATTATGGGGGTAGATGGGACACTAAAACGTCGTATGAGAGGTACGGTTGCTGCCCGTCGAAGCTTTATGAAAACAGGCACATTACGTAATTCAAGAGCCATTGCAGGCTATGTTGAGGGCAATAACGGCGCAACCTATGTTGTGGTTATTTTACATAATGGGAGCGGTGCAAAAGCACGGGTCTTAGCAACACATAATAGGTTGATTGAATGGACGGCTAAAAGATATCACCCGCTCACTATTGATGAAAAGCCTTTTTCTATTATTCGAAAACCTTAAAAAACTTGCACTCGATTGCGGCCTTGATTTTTCGCTTTATATAAAGCATCATCGGCTTTTTTTATCAGCGAAGTTTCACTGTCGCCAATCGTTAATTGACCAATCCCTAATGAAACCGTTACTTTAGGTAACGCATTGTTTTCATCATCTTTCAACGCTAACCGACTAATAGATTTACGAATATTTTCAGCAATGGCTAAGGATTTTGGCAAATGCGTCTCAGGCAATAAAACAATAAACTCTTCACCACCAAAACGCGCAAGGGTATCACTAGAGCGCAGACTGGTGAGCATTGCTTCTGAAATTTTTTTTAAAACGATGTCACCAACAAGATGCCCAAAACGATCATTAAACGATTTAAAATGATCAATATCCAATAAAATAAGTGATAGCTTAAGGCTTCCTAATAAACAATGCGCAAGCTGGCGTTTAAAAATATCATTGAACCAATGTCGATTATAAAGCCCCGTTAAACTGTCCACCATGGCAATATGTTGCAGTTCTTTTTGAGCCTCAAGGTGATCTGAAATAATGCCATTGCCATAGCGTATCCGAGAACTTAAGATATACAGTAAATTTTTGGCTAAGGTATGAGAACCATTAATCATATCCCAGATCGTACCTTTATTGAGTTCCAATACTTCTGAGTCTTCTGTGGCAACAACATAAGCAGAAGGGGATAAGGTATCAATAATCGAAATCTCCCCAACACATTCCCCCACCCTCACTGAACTTAACGCAGGATTCTCCAGAGAATCTAAATGAACCTCTAGTTTTCCCGATAAGAGAATATACACGTGTTCATTATGTTTTTGTGGCGACAATAAAATATCACCAACCATTAAATTTTTTTCTCTCGAGTCTTTTAAAAAGGTTTGAATAAACTCAGGATCAATATTTTCAAATAACTTAATCGCTTTTAGCTTGTCATAATTATCTCTTGATTTGACTAAAGACATGCTTTTCCTATTCATTAAGTATTTTTTTAGCGGATAAAAATAATGCGTACCTCAGTTTTTCAACTAACGATAACGAACATATTTACTACGCACAATTTGGTAAGGGCGCATTAAATATCCAATAGGGACACTCCATACATGCACTAACCGTGTGAAAGGAAATAATAAAAACACACTCATTCCTAAAAATAAATGAATTTTATATAAAAAACCGACTTCGGATAAAAGCGTCGCATCACCTTGAAAGCTCACAATACTTTGCGCCCAATCTGCCAATGACACCATGACAGAAGCATCACCACTAAAAGCATGATAGATAGAAACGGGAATGGTTAATAAACCCACACCTAATGTAACTAATAACCAATTAAGAATAAAAATATCCATAAAATGGCTATTGGCGCGTACTCTTGGATTAGTCATTCGCCGTTTCCATAAAATAACGCCGCCCATCATACATAATGAACCAAAAACAGCCCCCGCAATAATAGCCACATATTGGTGCACCATATCAGAAACACCAAGACCTAAAAACCACGAGTGAGGGGTTAACAAACCTGCCGCATGTCCCATAAACAAGGCTAATATGCCAATATGAAATAAAATACTGCCTTTACGTAATTGTTCTTTTTCAAAAAGTTGACTCGAATCGGCTTTCCATGTGTACTGTTCACGGTCAAAACGGATCAAACTGCCCACTAAAAAAGTGGTTAAAGCGATGTAAGGATAAACACTAAAAAGTAAAGTTTCCATGATAATTCCTAAGCTGCAATATCAACAAGACGACCGTGACGCTGTACTATTCGTAGTAGCGGTGCGTACGGGCTGTTTATTTTTTCAAGATTCTGAGCGATAGTATCAGAGACGTGTGCGCTTTGCTGTAAAAACAAGCGAATATCCGTCGCTGTGTCAAGTGTTGACACATATTCCAAAACCAGTGGTAAATAATCAGGCAATTCTCCCTCTGAAATATCAAAGCCTTCGGCTTTATAATATTCGGATAAATCAACTAAGGCAGGCCCTCGCTCTCGGTCTTGTTCTTCAAATAAATGATGAGTTAAATACAAGGTATTTTCAGGCGTAAAATCAAAGGTATTGACATAATGCGCCTGATATTCAGTTAACGATAATGCGCTTGCCCATGTCATAAATTCTGAAAAAGCACACTGATCTTCTTCCGTCAATAAATCAAGCGTTGGGATCAGCTGTTCAATTTCGTCCCAATGCTCACGTAATTCAGGTTTAGGGTATTCTAATAGTAATGAAAGTATTTTATAAATTTGCATTACGCAGACTCGCCCCCTGAAATTTTTGCCGCAGGTTTCCATGGTTTAAACGCCATGACATGCTCCATTTTTTTACGTTTTTCAGGAAATAACGACGCATTCGGACTAATACTACAACCTTCATTACCAAAGCTAAAACCATTTTGGCCTTGGAACGCATAAGGGTCTTCTTGATGTAATTCTTCATGACTGGTTGGAATCACAAAACGATCTTCATAATTTGCAATCGCCATATAACGGTACATTTCCGTTACCTGCGCTTCATCTAATCCAACTTCTTTCAAAACCTCTAAATCTTTTTTACCTTCAACATTTAAAGACCGATAATAACTTCGCATGGCAATCATACGTTTTAAGGCTAACACCACAGGTTCTTCTTTTCCAGCAGTGAGCATATTCGCTAAATATTTAATCGGCATCCGCAAGGTTTCAATTTGAGGAATTACACCATCAGGTGCAGTGGCTAAGTTACCTTGATCAATTTGAGATTGTACAGGCGATAGTGGTGGTACATACCAAACCATTGGCATAGTACGAAATTCTGGATGCAGAGGAAAAGCCACTTTCCAATCAACCACCATTTTATAGATTGGAGAATTTCTTGCCGCTTTCATCCAAGACTCAGGAATACCATCTTCTTTAGCTTGTTTAATGACTTCTGGGTCGTTTGGATCTAAAAGAATATCTAATTGTGCTTGATATAAATCTTGGGTATCATCCATTGAAGCCAATTCTTCAATTCGATCGGCATCGTATAACATAACCCCGTTATAACGAATACGCCCTACACAGGTTTCGGAACAAACCGTTGGTAAACCTGATTCAACACGAGGATAACAGCCTGTGCATTTTTCAGCTTTCCCCGATTCCCAGTTATAAAAAACTTTTTTATAGGGACAGTTACTAATGCACATCCGCCAGCTGCGGCATTTATCTTGATCGACTAATACAATGCCATCTTCTTCGCGTTTATACATCGCACCCGATGGGCAAGAAGCAACACAAGAAGGGTTGATACAATGATTACACATTCGTGGTAAAAACATGTGGAATGAATTTTCAAATTCCGCATAAACTTGCTTTTCCATATCGTTGAAGTTCGTATCTTCACCACGTTTTTCGAACTCCCCCGCTAAGCCATCTTCCCAGTTAGGCCCCCATGCAATTTTATCCATTTGACTGCCATCAATCAATGAATAAGGGCGCGCCGTTGGCGTTGCTTCAACTAAAGGGCTGGTTTGTAAATGCGCGTAATTATAGGTAAAAGGTTCGTAATAATCATCAATCAACGGCATATCAGGATTCATAAAAATATTGCGTAACCGCTGTCGACGACTCCCCGATTTTAATTCTAATTTACCAGCGTTCATAACCCAGCCGCCATTCCATTTTTCCTGATCTTCCCAGTTTTTAGGATAGCCAATACCAGGCTTGGACTCAACGTTATTAAACCAAGCATATTCCATACCTTTACGATTCGTCCAAACGTTTTTACAACTAACCGAACAGGTATGACAACCAATACATTTGTCTAAATTAAATACCAAGGAAAAATTTGCTCTTACTTTCATATATCTAACGCCTCGTGCTTGAAGGTGAATTTGTACCATTATATAACGTGTTATGATCTTAAGATAAAATTTTACACTCAATGCAAGTCTTCATTGATTCATTCGCGATTTTTCAATTTTTTAGTCGAAATAAATTTTTAAAAAAAACGAGAAAACTCAAGGGGTAAACGTAAAATACAAGGTAGGGTGACGTAAATTCAACGCGCTCTAAAAAAGAGTTACCTCATATATTAAAAGGTCATTTGAGCGGTTGAATTTAGTGATAGATACTTTATGTAAAAATTGTTCTTTAATGATGAGGTTAATAATTATTTTATTTTAGGCACTTCAATTTCTTCCGTCAAATCCCAGCTTGCAAAAGGAAATGGCAGATCATCTGTGTTGAAGGTTAAAAAGAGTAAAATATGATATAAATAAGCCGAAAGACTGCGCCCAAAATTTAAAATATTCTCATTTGCATTGCCTGTAACTAATGCTGAGGCAACTTGTAAAAAAATAACCGCCCATAACAAAACCCGCACTAAACTCACGATAATGGAAAAAAGGGTCATGAATAATATACGTTTCCACGTACTAAGCTTTTTAAGATTTTCAGTAATTTGTTCTTGCATTTTTAACCTACATTATTAAAAATATTGATAATTTTTTTAACCACGATTCATAATATCGCGTAAATCCAACGCCGCCGCATTAGCGCGTGCGATATAATTTGCCATTGATAACGAGTAATTTGCTAAAAACCCAAAACCGCTACCATTTAAAATCATTGGGCTTGTTACAGGTGTTAGGGCATTTTCAAGCGAATAAATCATAGATTTTAAGGTTCTCATCGCACGTTTATCCTCTAAAATAAGTCGAAAATCATATTCAATGGCTTTCAAAATATGTAATAACGCCCAGCTTGCACCACGCGCTTCATAAAAAACATCATCAATCTCTAACCATGAGGTTTTTTCAAGTAAAATTTCTCGACCTATTGTTGCTTTTGCCACAGGGGCAACCTCAATATCAGGAAAAAGCATTGCCATTGCTTCATGTCGATCGGTACTTGCGCCTAACCGCGTTGATAATCCACCTAACCGTTTAATGACTACCTCTGAATATTGCCACAAATTATCGGCACGCGAATAAAACTGCCCTCTTTTTTTACCTCTAGGCGCTTTGAGTCGCGACATATAACGATGTAAAGCATTAATCCCTTTTTCATACTCTGCCTCTGTCGAAGGCAATGCCCATGAATTACGCTCATAATAGAAATAAGGCTCTGCAACGGATAAATCAACGTCTTCCGCCGATTGTGATTGATCCCGCGCAAAATGATTTCGAAGCGCAGTCGTACCATCTCGTAACATGATTAGCGCACCATATTCCCAACTTGGTACGTTATCTAACAATACCCCAGGTGGGGCAACATCATTGGTTAAATACCCCCCAGGTTTATGCATTAATACTTCGGCCATATGCGCTAAGGTATTAGTATACACATAGCCTATGGGTAAATCATCTATGTTTTGAGTCACATTCGCCCCTGCAATATCCTCCTGAGAATAACGCGCCAAGGCTTCAAATTTCACATCAAACGTATCAGGCTCTGAACCCCACCAAGCACCTAAAATTAAAAGAACCAGCAAAACAAAAGCAATAAACCCACCAAAACTCCAAAGAATACCCTTAGATTTTGCATCTTCTGAATAATCTAAAGGTTCCATTTTTGGCGTTATGTCTTTTGAAAAATCGACATCTGACATGTGTGAGTATCCTTAAATACAATAGTAGTGTAAACGTATCACGCTAAATAATAACTATCTATAGTAGCAGATATTTATCGGGGGTGTCTGAGTGTCAATTTTTTTTTATACCTCGAAATAACCTTCAAAAACTGAAACCGCTGGGCCTTTCATAAAAACAGGTTTACCGCGTCCTTCCCATTTAATCGCTAGCATTCCGCCTAACAACCGAACCCTAACTTCATCATCCAATAATTTTCGCTCAATTCCAATCACCACCGCAGCACATGCGCCACTTCCACAGGCAAGTGTTTCAGAAGCACCTCGTTCATAAACGCGTAGTTTAATGTAATGACGATTAACCACCTGCATAAAACCAATATTGGCACGGTCTGGAAAAAATGGATTCGATTCAAGCGCAGAACCAAGCTCTTCCACTTGCGCTGATTTAATATCTTTCACTTCCATCACCGCATGCGGGTTTCCCATTGACACAGCGCCAACCGCTCGCTCCATACCCTGCACATTAACCGAATAAAACCGAGCTTCTTGATCTGCTTGCACTGGAATTTTAGCAGGGTCATGTATTGGAATCCCCATATTCACCGTAATAAAATTTGACTCATCTTTGTGTAAAACCAATTCTCCAGCCCCCGTTTCAACGGTAATTTTATCTTTATTCGATAATTTTTTATCGAAAACAAACCGAGCAAAACAGCGCGCCCCATTTCCGCATTGATAAACTTCACCGCCATCGGCATTAAAAATACGGTATTTAAAATCAACCACATCACTGCTTGGAGGTTCAATAATTAAGACTTGATCATAACCAATTCCAAAATGACGATCTGCCAATGTCCGTATAATTTCAGGCGTTAAAGAAACAGGCGTTTGAGTGGCATCAATCACAATAAAATCATTGCCTAAACCATGCATTTTTGTAAAATTAACTTTCATTTTGCCCTCTCCTTCTTATAAATAAATTTTAACGTGCTTAATTTTATTTTTCTTAATGGGCATAGTAACAAAACCGCTAGATACCCGTTTTTTAATTAAAACTGTCGATTCCGTTACAGAAATCAAGCGCCCTTTATGCTGAACTCGTGTGGTAGTAATCATTATTTTTTTATTGATATATTGCGTTAAAACCCCGATTGAAACAGCCTGATAACCTCTTTTTTTTGGCGTTAGTTTTTTAGTGTCTAAATGCCGTTTTGTTTTTTTATAGTCCGAAGATGGTTTTATTTTTTTATAGTACGAATATGGTTTTGGTTTCGCTCTTTTTATCGGGACATGATACGCCTTTTTTTGAATCACAGCCGACCGAGTCAATACAGGTAGAGCCTTAACTTTGGGCGCTAACGCTTCAACGGTATTATTTGAAAATAGGTCCCTAAAATCAAACAAAGATGGTACTTCAATAGTGGCTACCTGCATTGCTTTCGCTGTTATTTCTTGCCAAATATTTTCATAAAAATTTACACGAGAATAAACAATATAACTATTCAAAATAACAAGAGCGATCAAGCTAATTACATAACAGTAAATCGCTTTTCGAGCTTTGCGCGTAAACCGTAAAGCAAACATAAACGGCGTAATGGGAGTTAAAAAAACAATCGAAAAACCCCATGTTTTATTCGCCCGAAAACCTAAAATAATAAACCATACCCATGCAATTAGACATTCAATAAGACTCACAATAAACAGTATTTCTAAAAAAATCATGCGTTCCCCTACCTAAATTAACCTCCTTTTTTCCTTAGGTATTTTTTAGCTTATTTTACTCTGGGAGTAATATTTCCCCTGCCCACAGCGACTGTAAAGATTCTCTTTGCTTTATCAGATGTACTTCGCCTTTATCAACCATAATTTCAGCCACTCTAGGCCGCGAGTTATAATTAGAGCTCATGGTATACCCGTAAGCACCCGACGAACGAATTGCTAATAAATCACCCATTTTTAACGCTAAAGCACGATCTTTACCCAAAAAATCACCCGTTTCACAGATAGGGCCAACAATATCCCATTGAGCCATCTCCACGTTATTCGACAAATACACGGGAATAATATTTTGCCATGCACCGTACAATGAAGGCCGTACCAAATCATTCATCGCCGCATCTACAATCGCAAAGTTTTTATCAGCGGTTTTTTTCAGGTATTCAACTTTTGTGACTAAAATTCCCGCATTTCCTGCAATCGCACGCCCAGGTTCTAATAA
>JAGLEW010000050.1 GCA_023144875.1 Methylococcales bacterium | reverse complement strand
AGAGAAGCACTCATAAGAAAAACCAACATTAAAAACAACCATTATAACCTAGTGTATTAGTAGGAAATAGTTAGGGCAAATAGACTTGCCAGCGAATGCCGCCAAAATTTGGGCTACGGTCGCCTTTTAGCTTTCCGCCTAATAAACCAACTAATTCAGACACCACCGCCATCCCAATCCCATGTCCATGACTGTTTTCATCCGCTCGTACCCCGCGTTTTAAAATATCAGGGAGTTGGTTTTCAGGAATACCACAGCCATCATCTTCAATTTGTAACAAAAAAGAATACGATGATTTTTCGTTGATAGATAGGGCAATGAGTTGAATTTTAATATGACGTTGACACCACTTTGCCGAATTATCCAATAAATTTCCTGCAATTTCGTATAAATCGCCTTCTTCACAATGCAGTTGTTGATTGCCTTCGGGATTAAATTCAAATATTATCTTTTTTTCAAAATAGACTTTATCCAGCGAGGTAATAATTTTTTGAATAATAGTTTGTGGATTAACCGTACTGGTGAGTTTTTGTTGACCTTTCGCGGCGGCTTTTTGCAATTGATAGCTAATAATTTCATTCATGCGCATGATTTGTAACTGCATATCAACTTGAGAAATATCATTGGTTTCAACCCCACTGTTTAAAATTGCCAGCGGTGTTTTTAAGCTGTGGGATAAATCGGCAAGCGTGTTTCGATAACGTTCTAAATGGGCGCGTTCGGTGTGAATAAACGCGTTTAAATTGTGCGTAAGCCCTGATAATTCTTCGGGATAATCGCCGTCAAGACTGCTTTTTTTTCCTTCTTCAATAGCCTCTAAGTCGCTGACAATACAACGCAATGGCTTTAAACTCCATTGTAAAATTAAAAATTGCATCAGCACTAAAACCAGCCCAATCGAAAAAAACCATGCTTTTAAGGTGGAGTGAAATCGTTGAATTTGGCGTTTAACAAAAAAACCATCTTCAGCGACAGAAATAACGTACTTTCGTTTGAGAGATTTTTTTTTATAATCCCACGTAAAACCATAATGCAAGACATAACGTTCTTGTTTATCTTCTAAAAAGATGGTTCTGCCTGCCTCAAAACTATTTAAAGGGTTTACTTGCACGGCAACAGCGGATTTTGATTTCCAAATAAGTTTATGGCTTGCGCGTCGAATAACCGCGTACAAACCAGAGCTAGGGTTGGACAAACGGGGTTCTTTAATCTCACTAGGCATCACTAACTTGCCCGTTTCATCCAGTTCAGCGACCGACAACAATGCATAAACCTGAATTTGCAATTTTTCTTTTAAGGTTTGTTCCGCACTGTCACGAAAACTACGTTCTAATACCACTAACGCTAATATGAAAAAAGCCGCCATTACCAGCCCTGTTGAAAATAATAACCTAAAATTTAAGGTATTGAATCTGATAGACGCTAACAGTTGTACACATGAATTCTGTTTAATCTGACATAAAAACTGCGTAAAATAATGCTTGATAAATTTCATCCTTTTTGCTTTTAAATTCTATACGTTAAATAATGACCCATTCTAAAAAAGATCGCTTGGCGCTAAATAAATTACACAAACGTTTGCGCCACCATGTTGGTGATGCGATTGCCGATTACAATATGATTGAAGCAGGCGATAAAGTCATGGTGTGTTTATCAGGCGGTAAAGACTCATACACCTTATTGGAAATTTTATTAAATTTACAAAAAACCGCTCCGATTGATTTTGAAATTATTGCGGTGAATTTAGACCAAAAACAGCCTGATTTTCCTGAACATGTTTTACCTGATTACTTAGAGTCCATTGGCGTTCCGTACCATATCATTAATCATGATACTTACAGTATTGTCAAACGGATTATCCCTGAAGGCAAAACCACTTGCAGTTTATGTTCAAGATTACGACGGGGTAGTTTATACAGCTATGCCGCTGAAAATGGGGTGACTAAAATGGCATTAGGGCATCATCGGGATGATATTATCGAGACGTTTTTCCTTAATATTTTTTATGGCGGAAAATTAAAAGCTATGCCACCCAAATTATTAAGCGATGATAAACGCAATATTGTGATTCGCCCCTTAGCCTATTGTCGAGAAAAGGACATCAATCGTTTTGCAGCCTTAAAAGACTATCCGATTATTCCCTGTAACTTGTGTGGTTCGCAAACGAATTTACAGCGCCAAGCCATGAAAGTGATGCTCGAAACATGGGACAAGCAATTCCCTGGGCGCTTGGAAACTATTTTTAGTAGCTTACAACATGTCGCGCCCTCGCAATTAGCCGATCTTGATTTGTTTGATTTTAAAACATTAACATCCACCTCATCCTAAAAAATGAATGAAGCCATAGAATTAAAACTGTTAAAGGAAATGAAGCGTTAAGGGATAAAATATTAATTGATAGCTATAGCGAAGAGGGTTTAAACGTTAATTTTTTGTCGTGTACAGAGGTTCGTAATACTTAGGCTTTCAACGTTGACCGCTACGATGTGGCAACGGTGAAAAAACTATAGATGTATAACATGGTGTTTGTAAAATACATTTATTGAAATCAAGGAATTTGGTTTACTCTAAGATTAATGAGCAGGTATACAAACATCAAAAAATTCGCACAAACTTAAAGGCGTTTTTCTAAATACGCTTCTAACGCGGTAATGTAATGAGTATCTGGACCTTCTAATTGCTTTAGTTCATCAATCCGTTGACGATATTCTGCAAGGGTTAGGCTTGCCCCTAAACGTTTATCGGTTAATTTATCCTGACAAAATGTTTGCCAGCGTTGTGTTTCATCGGCTGATAAGGTTTGTGGATAATTACGGGCTTTGTAACGAAAGAACATTTCTGCTAGTCGTGAATCTTGAAAATGAGGACTTAAATGAGCGAGTTGATTAATTGGAGTATTTCTAATTTGACCCATAAGTGTTTTATCTTTACCACTAAAAAACCCTCCACTGTAAATCATTAAATCAGGATTCGTTTCGGCTTCAAAATGGGTTGAGGTAAAAACATCGTCTAATTTTGCGATTAAGGACGGTGCATTTTTAATTTTTTCTGCATTTTTTTTGCAGGTGTCTCGATCAATCGTGAGACGATCAAGGTCATTAGGTTTTAAAACAGCAAGAGGCGCAAGAATTGGACACTTATTAATATGTACCGTTTTTAACGCGATGCGTTCCACGCCCTCAGGTAAATCTGCATTGGGGGTAAATAAGCGTTGGTTTATTTGTTCAGCGCTTAAGGTCAATAAAGCGTTTGGGTCTTGTGATAAATCATACACAATCACGCCATTAGTATTCGTAGGGTGTAAACAAATCGGTAAAACAATCGCTAAACAGCCTTTTATCGCAGGATACATGCCTGAAATATGCACTAAGGGTTCAAAACTTCCCAGTTTTAGTAATTGGTTGACGGCTTTTTTACCACGATGCGCGAATAAAAAATCGTATAATTTAGGTTGTGCTTGTTTGACTAGTTTTGCCATTGCAATGGTGGCATGTACATCCGATAAAGCATCATGTGCCGATTCATGACTAATATCGTTGGCTTTTGTGAGTTTTTCTAAACGAAAGCTTGGACGACCCTCGTCATCATCCACCCAGTTAATTCCTTCAGGGCGCAAAGCTCTGGCTGCGCGTACCATATCAATAATATCCCAACGTGAATTACCATGTCGCCATTCACGTTCATAAGGATCATGTAAATTACGATACAAACTGTTACGAGTCACTTCATCATCAAAACGGATGCTGTTATAACCGACTGCACAGGTATTAGGCTGAATAAATTGCTGGTGAATTTTTTTGATAAACTCTGCTTCACAAACCCCTTTTTCAGTCGCAATTTGAGGCGTAATACCTGTAATACGACAGGCATCGGGTTGAGGTAGACAGTCGGAGGTTGTTTGACAATAAAGCGTTACAGGATCTTCGATAATGTTAAACTCAAAATCGGTGCGAATACCTGCAAATTGTGTTGGCCAATCACGGCGTGGGTCGGTACCAAAGGTTTCATAATCATGCCAATAAAAACTGCGGGTATTTGCCATGTTCGCCTCTTATAATATCGCGACTAAGGCTCTTAATATGTCCGCGCGACTAATCATACCAACTAATCTTTTTCCATCATAAACGGGATAACTTCTAATGTCACTTTTTTCAAATTTTTCCGCAAGTTCAATAATACTCGCATCCACATCGACGGTCATAATATCTTTGAGCATATAATCTGAAACATTTTTGGTAATGCCCTTGTTATAAACCGTTTCTAACGCCACTTTAATGCAGTCTTTTTCAGAAAAAATACCCAATAATTGACCATTAGTATCTAAAACAGGCGCACTGGTAATTCGATGGGATAATAATTGATTAATGGCGGCTAAAATTTCGGTGTCTGGTGTTAAGGTTACAATTTTCTTCGCCATATAATTGGCAACGGTAATCTCTTTTAGCATTATGATTCCTTTTTATTAAGTATTTGTTATTTTTATAGGTATTTGTTATTTTGTCGTAAATTTAAAAAAATTCATTTTTAATTATAGTACTACCTTAAAGTATGTTGCGCTTTAAGGCAGTATAAATCTCAAAACTTATGCGTTACCAGCTGCGCTTCACTTGTTTGCATTTTACTTTTACATCTTGAGCATAACAACGATAAAAGCCTTCATACTCACCACCACATTCGTTACATTCGATAGTGCCTTTATCCAAGACTTTGTCACGACTCCAACCATAACCAATTTCATTGCATAGTAACGTACTATATTTTTTAAAACGATATGGTTTTATTGCTTTTTTAATCGCTTTTTCTTTTGTTAAGCAACCAGGGTTTGATTTTAAATTACCCGTTACCTCTTTATATACCCACTCATCAACATTAGCGCCATAGCTGTTCATGGTGAATAAGGATAAGACAGCCGATAAAATGAATAGTTTAATGTTCATTTGTTTCCTCTCAAAAATTATTGCCACAATTGACCCTACTCACTTTACCATTATAGTGAAATGGTTGTCATGATTTTTCAAGATGAACGGATGGCTTTAAAAAATTGAGCCATAGAATATAAAGCTTCTAAATGTTCGCATTTTCAAATCCCTATTTTAATAAAACCTTAAATAACAAATATCACTCATCTTCCATTTATTTTGGGGTATAATCAAAAAATTTAGCTCAACGGTATCAAAAAGATTTATGTCAGACATCAAAAAAGTGGTTTTAGCTTACTCGGGTGGTTTAGATACGTCCGTTATTTTAAAATGGTTGCAAGATGAATACGCCGCTGAAGTAGTCACTTTTACCGCAGACATAGGTCAAGGTGAAGAAGTCGAACCTGCTCGTTTGAAAGCCGAAGCGATGGGTATTAAAGAAATATATATTGAAGATTTACGTGAAGAATTTGCCCGAGATTATGTATTTCCTATGTTTCGCGCTAATACGATTTATGAGGGGGAATATTTATTAGGAACCTCTATTGCACGCCCCTTAATCGCTAAACGTTTAATTGAAATTGCTAATGAAACAGGCGCAGAAGCGGTTTCACATGGTGCTACAGGCAAAGGTAACGATCAAGTACGTTTTGAGTTAGGTGCGTATGCCTTACGCCCTGATATTAAAATAATTGCCCCGTGGCGTGAATGGGATTTAAACTCGCGTCAAGCCTTATTGGCTTATGCGGACACACATGGGATTAGTATTGATAAGAAAAAAGGCAAAGCGTCGCCTTATTCTATGGATGCTAATTCACTGCATATTTCTTATGAAGGCGGTATTTTAGAAGATCCTTGGGCAGAGGCTGAAGATGATATGTGGCTGTGGTCAGTATCCCCCGAAAAAGCGCCAAATCAAGCAACTTATATAGAATTGACTTACCTAAAGGGCGATATTATTGCCATTGATGGGATAGATCATAAACCGCATGAAGTCATGGAGAAATTAAATAAACTCGGCGGTGATAATGGGGTTGGACGATTGGATATTGTCGAAAACCGTTATGTGGGGATGAAGTCTCGTGGTTGTTATGAAACACCCGCAGGCACCATTATGCTCAAAGCGCATCGAGCGATTGAGTCGTTAACCTTAGATCGTGAAGTGGCTCATTTAAAAGATGAGTTAATGCCTCGTTATGCGTCACTTATTTACAACGGCTATTGGTGGGCGCCAGAACGTGAAATGTTACAGACGATGATTGATGCCTCACAAGTCAGCGTTAATGGTAAAGTTCGGGTAAAATTATACAAGGGGACTGTTAGCGTGGTTGGGCGCATGTCAGCAACGAATAGCTTATTTGATGAAGCCATCGCCACCTTTGAAGATGATGAAGGGGCATATAACCAAAAAGATGCCGAGGGATTTATTAAGTTAAATGCGCTAAGAATGCGAATTGCCGCGACTAAAAAATAGTATTCACGCCGTATAAGGCAAAAAATTTTATCTTATACGGCAATATAATAAAAAATAATAGACTGCAAAAGATCAGTACTTTTACTTAGGAATGAATATGATAAGCCCTCGTGACGTTAGCGCTAATCCAGAAAATACACGGCACACTCTCATTACGTTACCTCAACAAATAGAACAACAACGATTACAAAAAATGAACCGTTTTTTAATGATCGTAGTCGTTATATTAACCGCAGGTGTTTTCATCTTAAGTTTCTTTGTTTTTCCAGCCGAAGTTGATTTAGCCAATCATCTTAAAAACAAGCAACAAATGATTGAAATTAACACCACATTTTCAGCGAAAGACGGCGAAATTGATCGGTTAAAAGAAGAATTGGTCGGAATTGTAAGCGGCTCAATCCTTCATAAATTAGCCACCTTAGAAGAAAATATCAAATTAAACAGTATTCGACAGTCATTACAAACCGTTGCCTATATTCGTACCGAGCTGAAAACATTGAATAAATATGCCGAACCTTTAACCGAAAAACAGCAACAATTAGTTCAAGTAAATACCGCTTTATCAAAAGAAGTTTCCTCGTTAAGAAATCTAATTTATATCACGCTAGGTTCATGCAGTCTCATGTTCTGCGCCTTTTTATTGATCTGGGTAAAACATAAAAAACGTTTACTTTCACAATCAAGCCAGAGTGCTTTAACGAAGATTTCTAAGTAACAAAGTTTGATCGCGCTGAATTAATTCCAGATGTCGCATAAAAGTCATGCCTAATAAAATTTCATCCCCCTCCATGTGTGGGTTTATATGACCTCTAAGATTGTTTAAGGTAATTGCCCCCAGACTGACTGTTTTTAAATCAGTCGAATAAACGGTAATCGAACCATTCGCCGTACTTACCTGCGTAGGATATCCTGAAGTTAATTGCAAACGCTGCGCCACCGCTTGAGGAATACTGATTCCTGTTGCTCCCGTATCCAACAAAAATATTACTTTTTGATCATTAATTTTTCCCGTGGCGACATAATGCCCTTGTCGATTTTGTTTCAAAGTTACTTCAGGAATACGATCATGATCGTATTGAATATCAACATTTTGGTTCGGGTTCTGCTGCGTTTCTAACCATGAATTTGCCGCCATTGTCAGCACTATCAACAGTAAAATCCATGCCATATAAATCATGACCTGCCCTGTCTTTTGACTCATAATATTTTATCCTCTTATGTTACGCGTTAAACGACCCAAGGAACTTATCACACGATATTTTATCCACTCTTATATTAAATAAAATGGAGAAAACGAATGACTGCACAAAAAATACTTTTTTCAATCACACTCAGTATGATGTTACTGAACGTCGCGTTTGGAGAGGGAATCTCAATTTTCAAAGCAGGCAAGCTTCATATTGACTCTGTACAAACCACTGAAAAATCAGGTGTCTATGAAAATATAGTTTTTAAATTTACTCAGAAAAACAAATGGGAGTTAACCCAGTTTAACCTTGGAAAGGCAGTCACCGAAATAAATAACGTTGAACTGATTCAAACAGAATCATTTCCTGTCCAAGTCTTTTTAAAAATTTCAGGGGTTTTTTCTAATGGCTGTCCTGAAGTAGGTAAAATTCGTTCTAAATTAATCAACAATGAATTTAAACTGTCGGTAAATTATAAATATAACCCACAATTTTTAGCAGGTGAACTTGCTTGTACCCAAGCGTTGGTAAATTTTTCAAAAATTAGCCCTTTAGCGGTTTATGGATTAAAAAAGGGAACTTATAATTACCGTGTTAATGAGGCTTTTTCAGGGAGCTTTACTCTTAACAAAGACAATGCGCTTTAGTCTAAATATTCATGGTTGAGAGAAGATTACATTATGTCATCAAAGCCTAAGCTTTTTAAGGCGCGTTCACTGTCTGACCAGCCTTTTTTAACTTTTGTCCAAAGTTGCAGGTAAACCTTTTGATCTATAAGTTTTTCAATATCAAGACGCGCATCTGTACCAACTTTTTTCAACATTTCACCTTGCTTACCAATGACAATATTTTTTTGCGTATCGCGTTCGACTAAAATAGTGGCATAAATTTTGGTGATCTTTTTTTGCTCTTCATAACGTTCAATTTCAACCGTTAACGCATAAGGTAGCTCATCCCCTAAACGGCGTGTTAATTTTTCTCGGATGATTTCAGCGGCTAAAAAACGAGTAGGTCTATCCGTGATTTGGTCTTTGGGATAAATTAAATCATTTTCAGGTAACAGTGAAAAAATAGTTTCTTCAAGTGGGATTAAATTAATACGTTTAAGCGCTGATACAGGAACCATTGCTTCAAAGGGGTACTTGGTTTTCGCCTCATCAAAAAATTCAAGAATAGCGTCTTTATTTTGAACCCGATCCACTTTATTAACCACTAAAATAACGGGTAAATTAGCCCGTTTTAGTTTTTTAAAAATAATATCATCATAGGGTTGCCATGCTAAACCGTCAATTAACCAAACCACGACATCAACACCAAATAACGTGGTATCAGCAGTTTGATTTAGGTAGCGATTCAGGGCTTTTTTTTCATTTTGATGCATTCCAGGCGTATCCATATAAATAGCCTGCCCTTTTTCACAGGTATTAATTCCCAAAATACGATGTCGTGTGGTTTGAGGTTTACGTGAGGTAATACTAATTTTTTGCCCTAATAAATGATTCATTAAGGTTGATTTTCCAACATTTGGCCGCCCAATTAAGGCCACATAACCCACATTCATGGTTTTTCTCTTTTTAATAAAGCTAACATTTTCGCCGCCGCCGCTTGTTCAGCCTTTTTGCGTGATCCACCTTCACCAATACACTCTTTATTCGTCAACATGGTATGGCAGTTTATTTTAAATTTTTGAGTATGAGGCAACCCTGACATACTCAAAAGTTCATAGACAGGCAGTTGAATTTTTTGTGCCTGCATCAATTCTTGCAAACGAGTTTTAGGATCTTTTTGCTCAGTTTCAATATTAAGGCTATTTAATTTATCGGCAAATATTTTGAGTAACCAGCTTTCACAACGCAAAATACCTTGGTCTTTAAATAATGCGCCAATAATAGCTTCTACGGTATCAGACAAAATGGAGTTACGCCGAAAACCTCCACTTTTTAATTCCCCTGAGCCTAAAATGAGATAGTCACCAATTTCATATTGACGAGCAATGCTTGCTAAAGAATCTTGATTCACTAAGCTTGCACGCAATCGACTTAAAACGCCCTCACTTGCTTTTGGAAAACGCTGGTAAAGCGCCTGAGCAATCACAAAACCTAAAATAGAATCGCCTAAAAATTCTAAACGTTCATTATTGGTAGCCCCCATACTTCTATGGGTTAAAGCTAAGCGAAATAATTCAGGATTATCAAAGACCAACGCCAGCTTTTTAGCCAAATGTTCAGGCTCTTTAATCACTTAACCCCCGCTTCAATAAAGTCATTAAATTCAATCAAAACATTTAAATTACCCACAATAGGTTCTTTTATATCGTATTTAGCCGAAATTTTAACGTAATTACCGCGTTTAATAATTTTAATGGCTTTTTTGGGTAAGTCATAAACCGAGTTAACGCTCAGACGTTTTTGTAAAAACACTTGTATTTGCGATTTCGATTTAAATTCAAGTTCTGGAATACTTGCAAGTGATTCAATCGCACTTTTTACTTTGCCATGATTCATATAAATAGGGGCCACTTTAAAAAAGAATAATACCACGCCACCGATAAGTGTTAATAATAAGACCATACTGATCATGGTCATCCCTTGTTGTTTTTGTTTTTTTTGTGGGTAAAGCATTACAAGTTCCTTGATGAATAGAAAATAGTAAAAAAATAAAAAATCCCGCTTATTTTATAATGGTTCCGAGTCGGTCAAAATTGACCCCTGTGTGGTCTAAATCCCAATTCATCCAAACGAAAAAAGCTTTTCCCACTAAATTTTCTTCAGGAACAGTACCCCAGTAACGACTGTCATTACTATTATCACGATTGTCACCCATCACAAAATAATGCCCTTTAGGAACAATAAATACAGATTCGTTAGCGCGTGGTTCTTGGCGAATTAAAATACTATGGCTAACTGTTTCTAGGTCTTCAGTAAAATGAGAAGCACCGCTCATATTTTTGCCCTGACCTAATCCTTCATAGGTTTCAATCAGTGTTTGTGGCATCAATTTATCATTGATATACACTTTTTTATCTTTATAAGTAATTTTATCGCCTGGTAACCCAATAACACGTTTAATATAATCAACCGCTGGGTTTTTAGGATAACGAAACACAACCACATCACCTCGCTCAGGCTCAGAGGTTTCAATAATTTTAGTGTGCAAAACAGGCAATCTAACCCCATACGCAAATTTATTCACTAAAATAAAATCACCCACTAACAACGTTGGCA
Organism: Methylococcales bacterium; assembly: GCA_023144875.1. Taxonomy (GTDB): domain Bacteria; phylum Pseudomonadota; class Gammaproteobacteria; order Methylococcales; family Methylomonadaceae; genus WTBX01. The sequence continues at coordinate 55,153 of JAGLEW010000050.1, read as the reverse complement.
TCATAGAGCCTGATGGAATTCTAAACGGCTCGACTAAAAATGAACGCAATAGGAGAACAATTAAGACCACAGGGAAAAAAGAACGGGCATATTCCGCCCAAAAAGGTTCGTTTTCTTCACTAAATGGTTCGCCCAGTGATTTTAGGTACAGTAAATAGCCGCCCCAAAGAATACCAGTAACGATCGTTGCGATGACTAAAAAAAGGGAAAAATCAAAATCCATATTAGTATGCGAATGTAGTTTAAATAAAGGGTTAATCTTTGCTGACTTGCAACACAGCAAGAAAGGCTTCTTGAGGTATCTCAATACTACCGACTTGTTTCATGCGTTTTTTGCCCGCTTTTTGTTTTTCTAATAGTTTTTTCTTACGACTAATATCACCACCATAACATTTTGCCGTCACATTTTTTCGTAAGGCTTTTACGGTAGAGCGCGCAATAATTTTAGAGCCAATCGCCGCTTGTATCGCAACTTCATACATTTGTCGTGGAATCAATTCTTTCATTTTTTCAACAAGATCACGTCCACGCGATTGACTCAACTCTTTATGGACAATTACCGATAACGCATCAACCTTATCACCATTAATCAAGACATCTAATTTTATAAGTGCGGCAATTTGAAAGCGTAAAAATTCATAATCAAATGAGGCATAACCACGGGAAATGGATTTTAAGCGATCAAAAAAGTCTAATACCACTTCACTTAAAGGCAATTCGTAGACTAAAGAAACTTGTGAACCTGTGTATTGCATATTTATTTGCACGCCCCGTTTTTCAACGCAAAGACTAATAACACCGCCTAAATATTCTTGTGGAACTAATATGTTCGCTTGAATAATTGGTTCACGAATTTCAGTAATCATACCTGCATCGGGTAATTTAGCAGGATTATCGACCATTAAGATATTGCCTTTTTGGGTTTCAACCTCATAGATAACCGTAGGCGCTGTGGTGATTAGATCAATATTATATTCACGCTCTAAACGCTCTTGCACAATTTCCATATGCAACATCCCTAAAAAGCCACAACGAAAACCAAAGCCTAACGCTTGTGAGGTCTCAGCCTCAAATTGCAAAGCGGCATCATTGAGCCGTAGTTTATCCAATGCTTCACGCATGTTGGTGTAATCATCTGAACTCACAGGGTAAAGCCCTGCAAAAACACGCGGCTGAACTTTTTCAAAACCCTCTAAACTTTTGTCGGTAGGGTTATCTGTCAACGTAATAGTATCGCCCACAGGCGCGCCAAAAATATCTTTAATCCCTGCAACAATAAACCCAACTTCGCCTGCCGCTAAAATGTCTTTTTCCAAACGTTTTGGTGTAAAAATACCAATTTTCTCGGCTAAAAAGGATTTCCCCGTGGAAACAACGGTAATTTTTTGTTTACGTCGAAGAGTACCATTCACAATCCGAACTAATGACACCACACCTAAATAATTATCAAACCAAGAGTCAATAATCAACGCTTGCAAGGGGGCTTTTAGATCACCCGATGGCGAGGGAATCTCCTGAACCAATTGCTCCAACACGTCTTGAATTCCAATCCCTGTTTTTGCACTAATTTTTAAGGCCTTATCCGCAGGGATACCAATCACATCTTCAATTTCGTGCATTACCCGCTCAGGTTCAGCAGAAGGAAGATCAATTTTATTTAAGACAGGAAGTACTTCTAAGCCTTGTTCTATCGCGGTGTAACAGTTGGCAACGCTTTGCGCTTCCACCCCTTGTGCCGCATCAACAATTAAGAGCGCCCCTTCGCAAGCCGCTAATGAGCGTGAAACTTCATAAGAGAAATCCACATGCCCAGGGGTATCAATAAAATTAAGTTGGTAGGTTTTCCCATCATTGGCTTTATAATCCAGTGTGACACTTTGAGCCTTAATGGTAATACCGCGCTCTCGTTCTATGTCCATAGAATCTAAAACTTGAGCTTCCATTTCTCGGTCACTTAAGCCACCACAAAATTGGATAAAACGATCGGCAAGGGTTGATTTTCCATGATCTATATGGGCGATAATGGAAAAATTTCGTATATGTTTTAAGTCCACTTAAATTTTTAGTTAGGGTCAGGAAAATTGCATCAAGCCCTTACTGTTTTAATAAAATTACTAAAAAATGAAGACTCAAACCAGAATTGTAAAATTCACTTAGGTCAAATTATAACAGAAATTAATTTAAAGTAGATTTGCACTGAAACCTATAAGAATTTATAAGTCGAGATTTCGCCATGTAGTAACGTATTAAAAACATCGCTACATGACTTATTTAGCGGGGTTATTTCGTGGCAGGAAGTTCGACGGTTTTTTCTTTAGTAACAGCATCGGTTGCAGGTACTTCTGTTGCTTCATCTTTTTTTGCTTCTTCTTTTTTCTTATCTTCTTCTTTTTTCTTATCGTCTTCTTTCGCTTCACCAACCACATCCGCAACCGTTTTGGTCGCCTTTGAAACTTTTTTAGTGGTATCAACGGCTTTAGATGCGTCAACAAGCCCCGTATCATTTACAACACCAGCCGCTTTTTCTACATTTTTAGTCGCATCAACCGCATCGTTTAAACCAAATGCATAAGCCGATGTTGAAAGAATTGTTAACAGTGTAAACCCAATTATTTTTTTCATACTAGTCCCCTAATAGATTGATTTAAAAGATTTAAGTAAAATAAATTTACTTAGCAGTCACTGTAGCATTAAGTAAAAAAAAAGTCATTAAAATAATAAGGATTTAACTCACATTATTAAAAAAAAACACTAGACACTTGAATGTAAGTGAATTCTTACGTTGAATTGCGTTATACTCACCCTTCCAGTGATTTGACTCTAACAGAGTAGGGATGGATAGTAAGATGAAAAAAATAATCGTAGGGCTTACATTAATGCTAATTGCAACCTCTTCATATGCAACCGCATTTACCTGTAAAGGCTATACTGATAGCAAACAAATCGGAGAGGCAATTGTTGTCAATGCTTCAAAAGTAATTGTGGCCGAAACCAAAGCGTATCAGCGTATGAAAAAATTAGGTCTAAAAATTGACGTTGTTCGCTGTCAATAAATAGTACACCACAAACTTTTTCGTGAACCCACCTATCGAATGACAACTGGGTTCACACTTTAATAAAAAATTATTGCTGTATATTAAAATATGGTGGCATATTATTCACATAAGCCATATAGATCGCATCCGCCATCGACCACAAAACATCCAACTTAAATTGTAAAATTTTCAGCATTTTCTCCTGTTGCTCACGGGTTTGATACCAATCTAAGGTGATCTCTAAACCATGCTCAACATCACGCCGTGCTTCAGATAAACGTTTTCTAAAATAGATATACCCTTCTTTTTCAATCCACGGATACATTTCTGGCCAATTATCCAATCGTTGCTGATGAATTTTGGGGGCAAATAATTCGGTTAACGACGAACTAGCCGCCTCATGCCATTCAGCCCGTCTGGCAAAATTAACATACGCTTCCACAGCAAATTTTACGGAAGGTAAGACATACTCTAACGACACCATCGCTTCGCGTGTTAAGCCGACCGCCATCCCTAACTGAATCCACGCTTCAATCCCGCCTTCATCATCATCAGAATGACCATCATGATCTAAAATACGTTTCGTCCAAATTGCCCGTGTTTTTCGATCAGGACAATTCGCCAAAATATTGGCATCTTTAATCGGAATCATAATCTGATAATAAAAACGGTTCGCGACCCAGCCTTGTAATTGGTCTTTCGTCAGCTTACCCTCATTCATCATTGTGTGGATGGGATGATGAATATGATAATATCGCTCCATGCCGCGTAACTGGGCTTCAAATTCGTCTCGTGTCCATGCGGTTTTCTCTGTACTCATAATGATTTCTGCCGTTATTTGAGAAGTTTAATTTTTAGACTGCCATCAAAACATTATATTTTTGCTAACAAATCCTAAAAATTAACGGTATTATCTGCCCAATAAATCCAGACTTCAATAACCTTATTACTTTCAAAAAAATATTTTTATGACGCGAATTGTTTTAGCAATAGAATACGATGGCAGTCATTTTCATGGTTGGCAATATCAAATAAATACTCGAACGGTGCAACAAGTCGTCGAAGCGGCATTATCAAAAGTAGCCAATCAACCCATACGCGTTTTTTGCACTGGCCGTACTGATTCTGGTGTTCATGCTCTGGCGCAAATAATTCATTTTGATACTGAAACCAATCGTGATTTACAAGCATGGTTACGAGGGGGAAATTGTTTTTTACCTGATGATGTCCGTATTATTTGGGTCAAAGAAGCCGTGGATGATTTTCATGCCCGTTATAGTGCCATTGCCCGTTTTTATCGCTATATCATTCTAAACCGCCCGATGAAATCCGCCTTAATTCGTCAACAAGCAACATGGTTCTATGAGCCTTTAGAGGCAGATAGAATGCACCTTGCCGCTCAAACACTGGTCGGACATCATGACTTCTCCTCCTTTCGGGCAAAAGGCTGTCAGTCTACTACTCCACAAAGGCGAATGTACTTTATCCATGTTTATCGTAAGCAAGACAAGATCTTTATTGATTTATCCGCCAACGCATTTTTACATCATATGGTACGAAATATTGCAGGCGTTTTGATGGAAATTGGGGCAGAAAAACAACCCATTGAATGGACACAAACGCTATTGACCTTAAAAGACCGCGAACAAGGGGGTATTACCGCCTCCCCTTATGGTTTATACCTTGCTGGCGTTTATTATCCTGAACGTTATGGTATTCCTCAACACCCTATTTTTTCCAATTTACCAAAAGATGCGAAACGCTACTATTAAATTTACCCTCCAGAAAGCCTATTTCCATCTAAACAATAACTGTTTTTATTCTAGGCTTTATTTCTGATTGTCGATACAATAGTGCTATGGCTTTTAATAACGCTTTCTTTAAAATTAAATCCCTAATTTTATTACTAAGTAATTATTCCTAAGTTTTCCTGTATTTTTTACTTATAAAGTATTGGTTTGCAATATATTTTAAAATTAAATTTTTTGGTCTATTACTTACTATTAGCACCCTGCTGGGGTCTCGCGAATGAAATTGATTTAGTGGTTGTCGATAAATCAAAAGCACAGCTCTACCTTAAAAGTCACCATAAAATTATTAAGCAATACCCCGTTGTTTTTGGCGACGACCCTGCCGGTCACAAACAACAAGAAGAGGATGAAAAAACGCCCGAAGGCCGCTATATTTTGGATTATAAAAAACCCGACAGTATTGCCTATAAATCCATTCATATTTCATACCCTAATAAAATGGATAAAAAACGAGCACAGTTGCAAGGCGTTGACCCTGGTGGTGCTATTATGATTCACGGGCAATTAAATGGACTTGGCTGGTTAAGCTTTATTGCTCAACATTTCAATTGGACGAATGGCTGTATTGCCGTGACGAATGCACAAATGGAAGAAATATGGCAACTGGTTAAAAAGGGTACGCCTATTGAAATTTTGCCTTAAATTTTGTGGGTGATAACACACTTTTTTCAAAAAAAATAAACTTTAGATCTTAATCACATAATAATAACCACAACCTTCAAATTTAATCACATAATTATTAACATGGCTTTAAAAAATACAATTTCAGTTGCAAGCTTAATGAAACAAAGTACCGTCTCTTTTGGTACCAGTGGCGTTCGTGGTCTTGTTATAAATATGAGTGATAAAGTCTGCTGGGTTTATACTCGTGCTTTTTTACAAACATTAGACAATTTAAAATCAGGGGATGAAATTGGTATTGCTGGAGATTTACGCGGCAGTACAAATCACATTATGGCCGTGGTCGCTCAGGCAATTACCGACAAAGGCTTTAAAGCTGTTAATTACGGTACCATTCCTTCCCCTGCGATTGCGCTTTATGGCTTATATAAAAACTGCCCAACCATTATGGTCACAGGCAGTCATATCCCTGATGATCGTAACGGCATTAAATTTAATAAAGCCGACGGTGAAATTTTAAAAACGGATGAAATGGCTATTCGGGCACAAACGGTTGAAATCCCCGATGGAAAATTTTTAGATAGCGGTCAATTAATAGCCCCCGCGCTATTACCAGAACTCAACCCACAAGCAGAACAGCACTATATACAACGATTTGTGAATTTTTTCCCTGAAAATTGTCTGCAGGGTCAACATATTGGACTTTATGAACATTCATCGGTCGCCAGAGATTGCTTAAAAACTATTTTAACCGACTTAGGGGCTAATGTGACTTCTCTGGCACGATCTGAACAGTTTGTGGCCGTCGATACCGAAGCGATTCGCCCCGAAGATATAAAATTAGCGCGTAAATGGTCTCAAGATCATCAATTCGATTGTTTAATTTCAACCGATGGTGATGGTGATCGCCCACTGGTCGGAGATGAGAATGGGGTTTGGTTACGAGGCGACATTGCAGGGCTATTATGTGCTTACTATTTAAATTCTGATGCCGTTGTTACGCCTGTTAGCAGTAATTCAGTCTTGGAAGAGTCAAACTACTTCACCCGAACCGTCAGAACCCGCATTGGCTCTCCTTTTGTCATTGAAGCTATGCAAGCACTGGCCTCAGAAGCGGAAATTGTCATGGGTTATGAGGCAAACGGGGGCGTTTTACAAGGTCGAGACATTCATCAAGATGGTAAAATATTAGCCGCCCTGCCTACACGCGATGCCATTATTGTACCGCTAGCTATTTTAATGCTGACATTAAAAAAGAAAACCACTATTGCAGGATTAGTGGCCTCCCTACCCTCTCGTTTTACTACCAGCGACCGTATTAAAGAGTTTCCGAGTGACTTAAGTCAAAAAATTCTAGCCGATATGGTCTCAGCCGATCAAAAAACTAATTTAAAAAACATGACGGCAAAATTATCCAGCCTTGAAGATGTGCCGTTTGCAATCAATACCACCGATGGTGTTCGAGTAACCCTTGCCAGCGGTGATGTCGTTCACTTTAGAGCCTCAGGAAATGCCCCCGAATTACGCTGTTATAACGAAGCGGACAGTGAAGAAATGGTACAACAACTCAACCACGATTGCATGGTATTAATGCGTCAATGGCAATCTTCTGCTCAAATGGCTTAAGGGCTATGCGTGTTTTGCATGTTTATCGCACTTTTTTTCCCGATACACAAGGCGGGCTTGAGGAAGTTATTCGTCAAATTTGTAAAACCACGCACACTGAGGGCGTTGAAAGCCGTGTCTTTTGCCTAAGCCATCAACCTAAGCCAGCGATCATTGACTATGATGAAGTTTACGTTTATCGCGCTAAAAATCACCTTGAAATTGCCTCTTGTGGTCTTTCTTTTTCAGCGCTCTCAGCCTTTAAACAACAGGTTGAATGGGCAGATGTGATTCATTATCAATTTCCGTGGCCATTTGCGGATGTTCTCCATATACTCGCACGGGTTAAAAAGCCTTCGATTGTGACTTATGAGTCTGATATTGTGCGTCAAAAAAGCTTTTTAAAACTTTACCGCCCATTGAAACGCTTGTTTCTTAACCAGATGCAAACCATTGTTGCCACCTCACCTAATTATGCAAAAACCAGCCCCGTTTTAAAACATTATGCCGATAAAGTAGCTATTATCCCCATCGGTATTGATGAAGCAAGCTACCCTATCGCCACACAAGAGACACTTGATAATATGCGTGAAAAAGTGGGGAACGGGTTTTTTCTTTTTATCGGGGTTTTGCGCTATTACAAAGGCTTGCATATTTTATTAGCGGCGGCTCAAAAAACCAAAGCCCTGATTATTATTACAGGCTCAGGCCCTGAAGAAGCCACTTTAAAATCCCAAGCCAAGGCATTAAACCTTAAAAATGTCCGCTTTTTAGGCTACGTGAGTAATGAAGAAAAAGTTGCTTTGATTCAATTATCCTTGGCCATTGTCTTTCCTTCACATCTGCGCTCAGAAGCCTTCGGCGTAACGTTGCTTGAGGCGGCGATGAATGCGAAACCAATGATTTCATGCGAACTAGGCACAGGCACCAGTTTTGTTAATGCACACAAAGAAACAGGTCTCGTCATTCCACCCAATGACCCTGAAAAATTACACCAAGCTATGACAACCCTAAGCAACAATCCTGTTTTAATTAAAAAGTATGGCCAAGCGGCACGACAGCGCTATCAAACTTTATTCACGGGTCAAAAAATGGGAAAAAGTTACGCCGCACTGTATCAAAAAACGTTATCCCACGCCCTTTAATCATCCGCTTTATTTTTATCTGTAACCCTTTGGAATACACCTATGCTTAGTATTAAAAACTTAACCGCCAATGTCGGAGACAAACAAATCCTCAAAGGTCTTAATTTAGAAGTCAAGGCAGGGGAGGTTCACGCCATTATGGGGCCAAATGGCGCAGGAAAAAGCACCCTTTCTCATATTTTATCAGGCAAAAGTGGCTATACGGTAACAGAGGGTTCAATCACCTATAATGGTCAAGATTTACTCGCTTTAGCCCCTGAAACACGCGCTCGTGAAGGTGTTTTTTTAGCATTTCAATACCCGATTGAAATCCCAGGGGTCAGCAATATCTATCTACTCAAAGCCGCGCTAAACGCCATCCGAAAACACAAAGGTCAAACCGAAATTGATGCAATGGATTTTTTAGTCTGGGTCAAAGAAAAAATGCGTTTATTGGACATGAATGAAAAATTTTTATACCGTGCAGTTAACGAAGGTTTTTCAGGCGGTGAAAAAAAACGCAATGAAATCTTACAGATGGCGGTTATGGAGCCACAATTGTGCATTTTAGATGAAACCGATTCAGGGCTGGATATTGACGCCTTAAAAATTGTCGCTAATGGCGTTAATGCTCTGCGCTCAGAACAGCGAAGTTTTGTAATGATTACCCATTATCAACGCCTACTTGACTACATTAAACCTGATTTTGTCCATGTATTGGCCGATGGAAAAATCATCAAATCAGGGGATGCGGATTTAGCTTTAGAATTAGAAGCAAAAGGCTACAATGACCTAGAAACACAAGCGGCAAGTGTATGAATACAAAACTTAAATCGGACAGTTTAAATAACTTTCGACAAAATGCACTCGAACTTTTTTCAGAAAATGGTTTTCCAAAAACGAATGAGGAAGAATGGCGTTATACCAATTTATCCGCGCTGGAAAAAAAATCCTTCAAAACGCAACCTCACATTGAAACCATCAATGAGACACTTTTAACATCACACATGCTGGATGATGCATGGATCATGGTGTTTATTGACGGTCATTTTTCAAAAAAATATTCACGCTTAACCCAAATAGATGAGGCGCTAGAACTTACTAGCATCAGTCAATTAATCGAAGAAAACCCTGATAAAATAACGCCTTATTTAGGGAAAGCGGTGTGCAATAAAACCCATAATTTTATTAGCTACAACAGCGCTTATTTCACTGATGGTTTTTTTATAAAACTTGCGCCACAAGCATCGACACGCAAACCAATACAAATTTTACATTACGCTTTAGGCTCTGAAACAAGGGCAGCCACTCGTAATCTTATTATTGGCGCCGAATTTTCAACACTTGAAATAATAGAAACCTTTATTGGCGAATCAAACAGCCTAACCGCCGCGGTTAATGAGGTATTTTTAGCAAAAAATGCCACATTGACGCTTTATAAACTTCAAACTGAATCCCAAACTGCGTATCATTTTGGCGGCACTTATTGCAAACAACAGCCTCACAGTATTTTTAATCATCATAATTTTGCATTTGGTGGCTTGATCGCTCGCAATGATATTCATACCGATTTAGAAACAGCGGCTGAATGTTCATTAAACGGCTTATACCTTGGTGAGAAACGTCAACATATTGATAATCATACGCGTATTAATCATAACCAGCCTTATGGTATCAGTCGTGAGTTCTATAAAGGCATCTTAAATGATCGCGCGCGTGGTGTTTTTCAAGGACGTGTATTCGTGGCTAAAGACGCTCAAAAAACCGACTCAGCCATGAATAACCGTAATTTATTGCTGTCAAATAAGGCTGAAATTGATACCAAACCACAGCTAGAAATTTATGCGGATGATGTCAAATGCGCGCATGGCGTTACCATTGGGCAACTCGATGAAAAATCTATTTTTTATTTGCAATCACGTGGACTGGATATTAATGCCGCTAAAGCCTTATTAACCGCCGCTTTTGCTAATGAAATGATTGAAAAAGTGCCGCTAGAACCACTTAAAAAACAGCTTTATGTACACGCAAACATAATCACATAAGATTAAATACATGGAATTAATTCAATTAAATCCATATGACCCCAGTCAAGCTTTTCCATCGTTAGAGAATGCCTTAACAGAACCGGATGGATTGCTTGCTGTCGGGGGATGTTTATCGGTAAAACGCCTTATAAATGCCTATAAAAATGGTATTTTCCCTTGGTATAACCCCGATGAACCAATTCTTTGGTGGTCACCAAACCCAAGGCTAATTGTCACCCCCGATCGCTTAAAAATTTCTCGAAGTCTTGCCAAAGTGATACGTCAACAACGATTTGAGCTTAGTATTAATCGTGCTTTTTCCCTTGTGATAAAATCCTGCCGTTCAAGCCGCGAAAAAGCGGAAGGCACATGGATTAGCGAGGAAATGATGCATGCGTATCAACAATTACATCATCAAGGCGTGGCACATTCTGTCGAAGCATGGTCGCAAGGTCAACTGGTTGGAGGGCTTTATGGGGTGGCGATTGGTCAGGTTTTTTTTGGCGAATCTATGTTCCACACCCAAACCAATGCCTCTAAAGTGGTGTTTGTTCATTTAATCCAACTGCTTCAACAATGGGGCTATCAACTCATTGATTGCCAAGTTCACAGCGATCATCTGGTTAGTTTAGGCGCGTATGAAATTGACCGAAATCATTTTATTCGCCAACTCAATACTTATTGCAATCAACCGCCTCTTCCTTCCGCGTGGAAAAACGCATGACTTCTATTTCACTGACCATTAGCAACCCACAAAAATGCAGTTATCTCGAGGATAAAACCTCACAGTCCGCCTTTGTTTATCCCCGTTTTTTACTTGATAGCCCTTTGTATTCAAAACTATTAGTGCATGGTTTTCGCCGCAGTGGTAATGAGGTTTATAGCCCACGATGCTCAGAATGCGCCCAATGTATTTCCTGTCGCATCCCTGTGCAAAGTTTTAAAGCAAGCCGTAACCAAAAACGCTGTTTAAAAAAAAATAATAACACAAAAGTCATCATTCAAGCCCCTGTTTTTAAACAACAACATTTTGACCTTTATCTTCGTTATCAACAATTTAAACACCCAGATAGCATCATGGCGACCACGACTTCTGAAGAATATATTCAGTTTTTAAGCAGTGATTGGTGTACCACCTCCTTTGTAGAATTTTTTATTGACAACCAACTTGCCGCCGTCGCCGTGGTTGATTTTTTAGACCAAAGTCTGTCCGCAGTTTATACTTTTTTTGAGCCTAGTTTATCAGCCTACAGCTTAGGTGTTTATGCAGTACTGTGGCAAATTGAACACGCACATCAATTAAACCTTACCTATGTTTATTTAGGTTATTGGGTTGAGCAATGTCAAAAAATGGCCTATAAAACCCACTATCAGCCATTAGAAGGCTTTATTAATCAGCAATGGCAATTAATTACCTAACGTTTTTTCTCTGTTTATATACATTCTACCTTCCCGTTTTTATGAAACCACAACTCCGTGAATTTATTTTTGAAGAATTAATCTTTGTCGCCGATCCTCAAACCTTTGGCAATGATGAAGATCTGCTTGAGGCAGGATTAGATAGCATGGGCATTATGCGCCTCATTATGTTTATTGAAGACCAATTTAAGGTGACACTTCCTGATACTGAAATCGATCCTGACAATGTGAAAACTTTCAACCGATTAGAAGCATGGATTTTGCACCATAAATCATGAGCAAAAATCAAGCGAATATTTTGCAGGCCCTTAATCCTGCTGATTATTTTACACTGGCAATGGATGAAGAAATTCGTCACGAAACAGGGGTCGGCAGTCTGTGTGGAATGGCACTTGAACTTGATGCGTTGCCTGAAATCACCGTATTAGAAGATAAAATTAAGGCGCTAACTCAAAACTTTCCTATTATTCTTACTAGTTTGCAACAACAAGGCAATCGTTTTCATTGGTGCCAGCGCGACACTATCGACTCTATTTTTTTCCAATATCATGCCACTTCTACACTCGATATTGAGCAAATCATTGCAAACTTAATGAATCAAGTCCAAGCGCGTGAAACCATAATGCCCTTGAGCTTTCATCTGATTCATTCTGATACCCGCTGTGTTTTATTATTTCGCTGGATGCACCCCCTCTGTGATGCTGTTAGCATTAATTTAATTTTACAATATCTGGCGACGGACGATAAAAATCAGCGTGAAAAATTTCATGTTCCAACACCCGAAGCACTGGTTACCCGACAATTAAATAAATTTAGCCTCTGGAAAAAAATACAATTATTTCTAAAAGCCAAACGTTATATTACAACCCTTGATCAGCAACAAAGTATTATTCATGCCGCTAAAAAATCGCCTAAAAAACTTCGCGCGCTTCACTATCAACTCAGTGTAGAACAAAGTCATAAAATTAATCAATTCGCCAAGACACAAACAGGCATTACAGGCAGCAGCCTTTATTATATTGGCTGTTTCATGCGTGCTTTAGAAAAAATGAACCCTCAACAATCAGGAGAAGCCTATTGTGTGCCTTATGCCTTTAATTTACGCAAACAAAAAGCGCTAACGCCTTTATTAGGCAATCATGTAGGGGTCTTATTTGCCCAAGCCTCACGACAATTGATCGCCAATCGAAAGCAATTATTTACCCACCTAAAACAACAAAATAAAACCGTTATTCGGCAACAACTTGATTATGCCTTTTTACCGATTATGTGGGCGGCTCGTTTTTTATCATTAAAAAAACACGGTGAAAACTTGCGGCTGTCTTATACGCATAAAACAGAACGCAGCTCTTTTTGGTTTTCACAGGTTAATTTAACCGCACGAACCAGCGAGTCATTATGCAATCGTAAAATTACGGGCATTCGACATTTTTGCCAAATCAGCAGCCCACCCGCCATTGCCTTACTAAGTTGCGAATATCAGCAACAATTGACTTTAAATTATAATTTCATTGAACCTTTATTTGAACCCGCTTGGATTGAAAAATTACATCACTATATGTTGGATGAATTGCTCACTGAAGACTCTCCTTAAAAAAATACGCCTTTAATAACATCATGACCGACCTTTTAAAAGACAACATCCGAGATATTCCAGACTTTCCAAAATCTGGTATTATTTTTAAAGATATTAGTCCCTTGCTTAAAAACCCACAAGCCTTAAAGCAATCAATACAACAATTAGCTCAACCTTTTTTCAATCAAAATATTACCGCTGTTGTAGGGATGGAAGCTCGAGGTTTTATTTTTGGTTCTTTAGTCGCCTTAGAATTAAGCGTCGGCTTCATTCCACTTAGAAAAGCGGGAAAACTGCCATACAATGTCAAATCAATTTCATATAACCTAGAATATGGATCCGCCTGTTTAGAAATACACAGCGATGCGTTAACTCAAAATGATTTAGTATTAGTGATTGATGATGTTTTAGCCACAGGTGGAACGGCAAAGGCCAGTTGTGAATTAATTGAATCATTAGGTGCGCAAATAAAAGCCTGTGCTTTTCTGATTGAGTTGGATGAATTAAATGGAAAAGAAAAACTATCAAACTACCAGACTCATTCTTTATTGCACTATTAATCCTCCCACAAAAGCATTTGCACGGGTTTAATCGTCCAAGCCCATTGAAGATTTTTTAAAATACCCTTATCATAGATGTTTTAATCGAATATATAATAATAAAAACGTCCTTTAAAAAAACGATATTCATTATAATTTTTCTCCAACCCCTAAAAGAACTATGAAACTTTCAGCATTAAATAAAATGACCACCCAAGATTTTGTGGAAATTCCTTTAAAAGATTTACAAAATATTCAAATAACTATTAATGATGCAATTACACGTCGTAAAGAGCAAGACCGAAATGATATCATTAATAAAATGACCCGTATTGCGAATGAATCAGGTTTTGCTTTAGAAGAAATTTTAGCCTCTTCTTCTAAAAAAACGTCTACCATCCGTTATAGAAACCCAGACAACCCAACCCAAGGCTGGTCAGGTCGTGGTAGAAAACCAAACTGGTTATTAGCATTGGTTGATTCTGGCAGAGGCATCGAAGAATTTGAGATTTAAACCACATTAAAACCTTAAGGGGTTATCAATTATTTTAATCCCTTAATTTTTAAATTATTTTAATAAGCAGGCCGATTAACACCCCCCCACCCCATAACATTAACGTTCGATCAATCAGTTGATTCGCACGATAAAGATCCTGATTTTCAGGTAACCTTTTTCCACCGAATAAAGGCTTTTGTTTTTCAATGCCATGATACAGAGCAACCCCACCTAATTGCAGGTTTAAACTTCCAGCACCTGCCGTCATCACTACCCCAGCATTAGGACTGTCTAAAAAAGCCGCCTGTGTTTGCCAACAACGCCATCCTAAGGCCGTATTCCCCAACAAAATATAACTCAGTGCGGTTAAACGCGCGGGAATAAAATTTAAAACATCATCCAAACGTGCCGCCGCCCAGCCAAAATATAAATACCGTGTGCTTTTATACCCCCACATGGCATCTAAGGTATTACTCAAACGATACAACACAACACCAACAGGACCTGCAATTAAAAACCAAAAAATAGGCGCAAAAACAGCATCCGCCCCATTCTCTAAAACAGATTCTAAACTGGCTCTACGCACCGCTAGCACATCCATTTCTTGACAATCACGACTCACAATTCGAGCCACCATTTCTCGTGCTAACGTTAAATCATTCTGTTGTAAGGCGTTAAATACCGCTTGTCCATGTTGTTTTAAACTGGTCGCGGCAATACAAAAATATAAAACAATCGGGGCAAACACCCAATTAAAAAAATCTATTTGTTGACAAAAATAAAGGGGCACTAAAAATAAAATCATAATTAATAACCATGCTAAAACTCCCACCGTTCTTTGTAATACGGGTGATAAGGATTCGATAAAAAAAATATGTTCAACTTTATCGACCAATCTCCCAAAGGCAATTAAAGGGTGACCTTTTTTTGGTTCTCCAAAATATAAATCTAACGCCACTGCAATGATAATACTTAACATAAGGTTTTACCTTCATTCATTAATGGGGAATATTTATCTATAATTGATTGTATCAATGAATAGTCTCCTGTTATTATAAAATTACTTCACCCATAGTTTGTAAGGACTTAAATATGAATAATGATTCTTTCACCGATATTAGCCGCGAAAATTGGTTCAGCCGTATGGGGAGTTCTTTAACGGGAATTTTTTTTGGTATTGTATTATTTATTGCCGCCTTTCCCCTGTTATGGTGGAATGAAGGCCACTCGGTTGAGCGCTATGATAGTTTAAACGAAGGTCAAGAATTAGTTATTTCTGTTTCCTCAGAGCTTATTGATTTGGAAAATAATGGCCAGTTAATCCACACTCAAGGGCTTGCCTCGTCTCAGGATGTGTTAAAGGATGAAGTCTTCAATGTTTCAGCCACGGCAATTAAATTAGTCCGTCATATCTCCATGTATCAATGGAATGAGCATAAAACAACCGAAACCACAGAAAAAATTGGCGGTACCAAAGAAACAAAAACGACTTACACCTATGAAAAAGAATGGAGCAATCATCAAATTGAATCCAGTCAATTTAAACGCTTAGGTCATACAAACCCAACGCTCCCCTTTCCTTATAAAACATGGAAAGCTAAAAATGTAACAGTCGGCCACTTCAAGCTAAATCCATCACAGATTAATCGCATTACTCAAAAATCTACATTAAGCTTGCACAGTTTTACCGCGCCAAAAACCTTAGCGGATAAAAAAGTGGCGATTATGGGCGATCATTTTTACTTGGGTACCAGCGAAGGCGATCCTGCTATTGGTGATATGAAAATTCATTTTCAAATGGTTAGCCCTATGGAAATAACGGTAATGGCGCAACAAAAAGGCGATAGTTTTATCGCTTATGAAACCAAAGCAGGCAGTCCAATTGACTTTTTAAAGTCAGGAAATATTGAAGCAAAAACCTTATTCACACTCGCACATGAAGAAAACACGATTATGACGTGGGCGCTTCGTATTGCTGGTCTATTACTTATGTGGGGAGGCTTGTCCTTGATACTTCAACCCCTAGCTATGTTAGCCAATGTCGTCCCTTTACTGGGTAATATTGTTGAAATTGGCACCAAAATTTTAGCCTTTTTAATCACCATTCCTTGCGCTTTCATCACCATTGCAATTGCATGGATTGCTTATCGCCCCTTATTAGCAGGCGGGTTAATCGTGGTGTCCGTGCTAGCGCTCATCGCTATAAAATTAATGTCCCATAAAAATACACCTAAAGAAGTCCCCGTCACTTCTTACTAAAATAGGGGTCTATAAAGATGACAGAATCCTTTAGCAAACAACTTAGCAGTAGCTTTACCTTAGATGATATAACCACCATCATGGACAATACCATTAAATCTTATGGCTTTGGTGGCTATTTTTTTTGGACGCATCTGCATAAACCTATTGTAGAGCTCAATGCCAATGATTGCTTCATGGTTTCAAAAGGGCCTGCGTATTTAAAAGCCTTTGAAGTGTTGTATTTTAATAAAAAGTTTTATCAAGACGACCCCATCGTTCATATCGCAACCGAACGCACCGAGCCTTTTTCAACAGAAGAAATTCGAACCCACCCTTCCTATAAACCGCCCACCAAACGTTTGCGACTATTGTACGAACTTGAGCGCCGCTTTGGCTTTCATCAAGATATTTACATCCCAATTCATACCCCTTTTAGAACCCAAGTTTTTTACGCCTATTTTTTAGGTAATCACCCTGAAAATCAACAGCGAATTAGCGAAAATTTACCCAAATTGCAATTACAAGTGACTCAGTTTGTCGCCAGCATGGCAGACTTTATTATTTTGGGGGGAGAAGATGACACCGCCTCTCTTTTATTAACCAAAAGAGAACAAGAATGTTTAATGTGGATGGCAAAGGGGCGAAATAATAGTGATATTGCCGCAATACTCGCACTTTCTGAGCGTACCATTAAGTTTCATATTAAAAATATCATGCAAAAATTTAACGCCTCAAATCGTACCGAAGCCGTTGCAATTGCCGCAAGAACTGGTTGGCTGATAAATTAACCCCCTTATTCTAAATAAATTGTTCAGGATAAGTTTAAACCCCAACATCTTTGACGTTATAATTTATCAACAATTTTAGCAAAGGACAATGAATGCCAATGAATACATCTTCTTTACGTGGTGATTTTTTTGGAGGTTTAACCGCAGGTGTTGTCGCATTACCACTGGCACTAGCATTTGGTTTACAATCAGGAATGGGTGCGGTTGCAGGGCTTTATGGCGCGATCGCCATTGGCATAATTGCCGCATGGTATGGAGGAACTCCCACTCAAATCAGTGGCCCTACAGGGCCTATGACCGTTGTTTCTGCAGTCATAATTGCCAGCGCGATTGAAATGCACGGCAGTCTTGAAACCGCAATGGGGAGTATCATTGCCATTTTTTTATTAGCAGGTGTCTTCCAAATTTTATTAGGGGTTTTTAAAATAGGTCAATATATTCGTTATATGCCCTACCCTGTGGTCTCAGGCTTTATGAGTGGCATCGGCGTTATCATTATCCTATTGCAAGTGTTCCCCTTTTTTGGACAAACATCCCCTAAAAATATTCCCAGTATTTTCACAGGCCTTCCTCCCCTGTTAGAACAAATTAATTTTATGTCGGTCGCACTCGCCTCAGCCACTATTACGATTATTTATCTTTTCCCAAAACTGACCAAAGCAGTACCAAGCGCCTTAGTTGCATTAATTATTTTAACCATTGTATCGGCGATGATGGAATTGGATGTGTCGGTCATTGGCGATATTCCTAAAGGCTTACCCGAATTAAAACTCAACACCTTAAGCAGTATTGATTTAACGCAACCAATGTTAATTATTATTCCTGCAATTACATTAGCGGCGCTGGGTGCCATTGACTCGTTATTAACGTCTATTGTTGCTGATAATATGACTAAAACCCAGCATAAAAGTAATAAAGAATTGATCGGTCAAGGCTTGGGAAATATAGTAGTGGCGGCCATTGGCGGTATTCCTGGAGCAGGAGCAACTATGCGCACCGTGGTGAATATTAATTCAGGCGGCAGGACCCGACTTTCAGGGGTTATCCATAGTATCGCCCTGTTAATTGTTTTATTAGGCGCAGGGGCTTACGCCAAATTAATTCCCCTACCCGTCTTAGCGGGGATTTTAATTACCGTCGGCATTGGCATTATTGATTACAAAGGTATCAAACACATTGCCCATGTGCCGCGTACTGACTCTGTGATTATGATGGTTGTATTAGGGTTGACTGTCTTTGTTGATTTATTACAAGCTGTTGCCGTGGGTATGGTACTCGCCTCCATCTTATTTATGAAAAAAATGAGCGATATTACCAGTAGTAAATCCACCTCAGGGTATGTTGGCGATTTTGTGAAAGAAGAAGCATGGGCAGATGAAGCCAATCTCTCTGAATTTATTCAAAAACAAGTTTATATCAAGCATTTTGACGGGCCCATATTTTTCGGATTTACCACCAAGTTTCAAGAAATGCACCGCGCTTTACCTGATGTTAAAGTGATTATTATGCGAATGGCGCGCGTGCCTTATATTGACCAATCAGGGATTTATGCCATTGAAGATGCCGTCTTAGATTTAAATGCAAAAGGGATCACCGTGTTAATCAGTGAAATTCAAGATCAACCCAAAGATATGCTTAAAAATATCAGCTTAATTCCCAATTTAATCCCTGAAAAGCATTTATTTTCCGATTTTTGGACATGCCTTAACACCCTAGAAAATAGCAATAACGCTAATTCAAACGAATAAACCTATTGTATTTAAAATGCTTTTCCCAAAACAACCGCCTCAGCGTATTTTAGTGGTAACTTTGCGGTTTTTAGGTGATACACTTTTAACCACTGCCTTGATTAATGCCTTAAAGCAAGCCTACCCAACGGCTGAAATTGATGTTCTTTTATATAAAAATACCGTAGGAATGATGGAAGACAATTATGCTATTTCTAATTGCATTACCTGTGCGCCCAAACCCAGCTTGCAAGGCTACCACGCTTTATTTAAACGACTGTTTCGCCGATATGATTTAGCCATTAGCACCCAAACAGGCGATAGACCTACCTTATACAGCTTTTTAGCCGCCTCCACACGGATTGGTTTTGTGCCGCATCCGTCTAAAAAAGGGGGAATGAAACGGTATTTTTTTCAAAAATCATTAATCTTTGATAAAACTAAAACCCATACTGTCTTAGAATTATTGCGCTTGTGTTCGTTATTAAATATCAAACCCGCTTATCAACTCACGCCGCCATCCACAAAAAAACCCTTTCCACTGACCGAAAAACCGTATGTGGTCATGCACGTTCTGCCTCAATGGCGTTATAAGCAATGGCCTCGTGAAAACTGGATTGCACTGGCGTATTTTTTAGAGCAACATTCATTACAAATTATTTTATCAGGTAGCCCTGACTCACAAGAATTACAGCATTTAAACGCTATTCAAGCTAAAATGCCACAAAATACGCTTAATATTGCGGGAAAAGTCTCCTTAGCGCAATTAGCCACGGTTATCAAAAAAGCCCAGTTTTTTATCGGCCCTGATACGGGCATCACCCACCTTGCCGCCGCGACAGGTGTTAAAACCATCGCTTTATTTGGCCCGAGTGATCCTGTGAAATGGACACCGTGGCCATGTGCTTATACATCAAATATCCCGCCGTTTAAAACCAAAGGTTGTCAGCACGTGAATAATGTTTATCTTATTCAAGCTAATTTAAAATGCGTCCCGTGTTATTTAGAAGGCTGCGAGCAACATCAACAAAGTCATAGCGATTGCTTAGATGCAATTACGGTAACGCAGGTTACGAAAACCGTTGAGCGTATTTTGCTAACCCCTTTTCAAGCTGCTTAAAATTAAAATATTGCTCTAAAGTATCCGTAATCACATCAATATTTTTTTCTCGTAAGCTCTGATAATCAATCGCCGCCGATGTTGTCAGCCCTGCCCATTTTAATAAGGCATCACACGCATTTTTTGAATCAAATAAACCGTGTAAATAAGTGCCAATGATCAGATTATCATCTGAAATTACCCCTTCATCTTTACCTAATAATTGCATTAAAGGACGGTTTAAACTTAAGCCTGTGGTAATTCCTGCATGAATTTCATAGCCTGAAATGGGTATTTTTTCAAACGTCAATACCCCTGTGACTTGGCGCAAAACCTTTTGTGATTTTAAAGTGGTTTCTGTATCTAATAACATTAAGCCTCTACTTGAACCCACCTTTCCTTCAATGCCTGAGGGGTCATGAATAACGTGCCCAAGCATTTGATAGCCCCCGCAAATGCCAATTAATTTCCCCCCATAACGTAAATGGCATTTAATCGCCTGTTCAAAACCGTGTTTTTTTAACCACGCTAAATCATCTCGAACCGACTTACTGCCCGATAAAATAATAAGGTCGCTGTTTTGAAGATCAGCAGGCTGTTCAACAAAGTTTAATTCAACCTCAGGATGCCATTTCAAAGGATCAAAATCGGTATGATTACTCATTCGCGGGAGTTTCGGAATTGCAATTTTAAGACGTTTTTTTGATTTTTTATCAACCAAGTTGAGATTTAAAGAGTCTTCTGAATCCAAATGAAAACCCTGCAAATAAGGCAAAACAGCCAACACGGGTTTCTTAGTTTTTGTCTCTAACCATTCAACACCTGAATCCAATAAGTGCATATCCCCTCGAAAACGATTAATCACAAACCCTATAACTCGCTGGCGCTCGGAAGCCGATAATAACTCTAAAGTCCCAACGATATGAGCAAAAACACCGCCTTTTTCAATATCCGCAATTAAAATAACAGGGCAATCAACCTTCTCGGCAAAGCCCATATTCGCAATATCCCCTGCGCGTAAATTAATTTCGGCAGGACTCCCCGCCCCTTCGATAATAACGGTCTCATATTGTTTTTGTAGCCGTTGATAAGAGGCTAATACCGCCGTCATCGCAATTTTTTTATAGGCATGATAGCTTTGCGCCGTTTGATTATCCTGTGCTTTGCCCTGCACAATGACTTGTGCGGTTTTATCCGAATTAGGTTTTAATAAAATCGGGTTCATGTCAACATGAGGTTTTATTCCTGCGGCAATGGCTTGTACAGCCTGCGCTCGCCCAATTTCGCCACCCTCTGCGGTAACTGCACTGTTCAATGCCATATTTTGTGGTTTAAATGGCGCAACAGAAATGCCTTGTCGGTGAAAATAACGACATAATGCGGTTACTAATGTGCTTTTTCCTGCATCCGAAGTGGTTCCCTGTACCATCAGGGCTTGAATTTTATTCGTTCGCATTTAAGTTCTTGTTTAAAATATATAAATGTTAAAATGATGTTTCATTCAGGCTAAGATACCGCTGATTTATTTACTTTTACTTCATTTTCTACTGACACTATCAAAAATTCCTGTGGCTAAAATACCTCAAAAAAAACCAACCAAACCTCAACAATCGGAACCTAAAACCGATCCTATCAACATAATTCCCTCTGGTGAGCGCATACAAAAGATTTTAGCACGCGGTGGTTTAGGCTCTCGGCGAGAAATTGAACGCTGGATTAAAGAAGGACTGCTTACCATTAATGGCGTATTGGTTGAGCTGGGGCAATCATTAAAAACAGGGGATATTTTACACATTAAAGGGCGTATTGTTCATTGGGAAAAATTTAGCCAACAACCCACACAAGTATTAGCGTATCACAAAGCAACAGGAGAAGTGGTTACCCGCCGAGATCCCGAAGGGCGACCTGTTATTTTTACCCGTTTACCAAAATTAAGCGTAGGTCGTTGGATTGCGGTAGGACGATTGGATATTAATAC
This sequence comes from Methylococcales bacterium, assembly GCA_023144875.1. Classification (GTDB taxonomy): domain Bacteria; phylum Pseudomonadota; class Gammaproteobacteria; order Methylococcales; family Methylomonadaceae; genus WTBX01. The sequence goes on along the minus strand of JAGLEW010000050.1, from coordinate 33,067 downwards.
CTCGGGGCTTATTCTTGTCACCAATAATGGGGAGTTAGCAAATCGTTTGATGCACCCTTCTACGGAAATTGAGCGGGAATATGCGGTTAGAATTTTAGGAAAAGTCGATGATACGACCTTAGAACGTTTAAAATCAGGGGTAGAGTTAGACGATGGCATGGCGCATTTTGATGATGTTCGTTTTTTTGCGGGTGAAGGGGCTAATAAATGGTATCACGTCGTGGTGAAAGAAGGCCGTAACCGATTGGTACGGCGCTTGTGGGAATCTCAAGCGCTTATTGTCAGCCGCTTAATGCGTGTGCGCTACGGACCCGCTCTCTTACCTGAAAACATTAAATCACATGCTTACTACGAACTGAATGATAAAGAACGTACTATATTAATGGAGTTTGTGGGTTTACCTGCTGAAAAAACCCCTAGAGCCTTATGGCAACATAAAAAACCAATGTCTAAAATCAAAAAGCCTTTGATCGCTCAACAAACAAAACGTACTCATTCGCATTATGCCCCGAAAAAAAAATAAACCCCGCTTAAAGCTCTTGTAAAATCAGATTGGTCTGACTTTCTAATAAATAGTCCCCTAAGCTATGATCCATATTATCAAACTTAATGCCATAAATTTGTGGATCATACGTTTCTTCACGAACCACCCTAGCACTAATCTCAAATACTTTATTCGTTTTAAAAACAAGCACTAGTTTAATTTTTTTACGCATTCGTAATCGTTTAGGGCATGAAATTAACGCACCTTTGCTGCTAATATCTAATAATTTCACTTCCAAATGAGGCGGTTTTTTTGCCGAATAATACCCAATAATATTTGAAATATGCACCGATGCCAGAATATCATTTCGAATATAGCGAATGGTTTTTCGATTATTTGAATTGATATTTATGGTGGGGTCGATGCTAAAATCATCATAGCTTAAATCGATTACCCCCCCCTCGTCTGAAAGTTCTAACAAAGGACTGTCTATTTCTTTTGGAGAATCGCGCATATTTCTAAATTCCTGTCGCTATAATTATGTCTGTTTTCACCAAGGCTTTATTCCAGACTCGATCCTTGCAGTCGAATCATCCACGGTTCTTTATTTTTAGGGTCTACATGAAATGCTAATGCTTCAATTTTATAACGCAAACCTTCTTCGCCAGACGCATTCGGGTTCAATTGTCTTTTTTCAACAAAATCCACCATTCTGCGGGCATTATAAATACACAAAACACGCGAGCCATTTTCATTACTGTATGCTTGATAAGCAACATTTTTTTCAACAAAACTTGGATTTCGTGCCATTAATTGCTCAGTTTTTACCTGATCACCGTAGGCTAAATTTCTTAAAATAGAGTGCTCATCGTTGATAATTTGATGTTTTAAATACGTACACAGGTTACTATTGAGCTGTTCTTTTTGTAAAATTTCCACCTCTTCAAATTCTACATCAAAACTTTCAGCCACTAAATAATGCTGATCTTTTGCACCATCATTGGCAAAGAGTGAAATTTTTCCTAAGGCACTTTCTTCAATTGCATATAAAAAAGAACGCGGCGCTCGTAAATGCTTATAGACGGTAATTACCCACGGTAAAGCCCTTCCTGTTTGTTCATAACGCGATTTCACACTGCTAATAATACCTTCTCGGATTAATTCTTTTTCACGTCCTTTCGGTTTAACAATAAACGCATCAACCGCAATCACTTGTGATTTAAAGCCTGCTTTTTTAAAGGCTTCAATAATGGTTGAATAACGTGGAATAAAAGGAATCCCTGTACCATCGTACAATAAATTAATCTTCTGGTCTTTTGCGTGTTTTGCGACCATATCCCGCAAAAAATTAGCAAAAGGTTCGACATAAACATAATCATCACTGTGATGATTTGCCGCGGTTAACACGCTATAAAGGTCACTTCGTTTACGAAATTCATCCAACGACGCAATTACAAAATTTTCACCACATTGCGCGTGTGCCATTTCTTCAACAGCCGTTTTTCCAGAACCCGCGCCCCCCATCGAAACAAATAACTTAGGCTCATCATCAGGTGTTTTACCTTCAAAAACAGCCTGCTTGGCCTTTTCTAACTTAAACGCCATTTTATCAATCCGCTCACAGGCAATTTCAACCGTTCTTTGTAAGCGAGGTTCATTTTTTGACGCGCGCAGTAATTTATTTTTTAACCGCTTATTATTCGCCAGTGTTAATAAGGTGACATTATTCCCTGCACGCTTTTTTAAGAGTTCATTGAGTTCTGCTTGCCCAACCGAACTTAAGCCCGTTAAGATATTAATATCCAAACAAAATAAGGGCACTTCACCCTGTTCACCAATTAAAACCCCATCTATTTCTTGCCGATTAGGATCACGCAAATCTTCAGTATTCGGTAAATAACCAATAATATTCTTGGTCTCACACAAAGGATAGTCGGCAAGATGTTTTCCTGCTGTATCTAAATCTTTTTTAATCAAAGCAAAAGGGACTAAGCCCCCATTAATAGCGACTAAACACTCAATCCCTTCAGTGGTTTTATGCGATAAAAAAGGTAAACCCGCAATATATTTTTTATTTTCAGGCCATTTTCCATAACCATTGGCTTTATTAAGCAAGTTTTTATTTCGCTTAGGTTGCAAGGCATGTTCAAAAGCGACAATCACGGGGGTTAATTCGTCTTTTGACTCATGTAACGCCACCGAATCCCGTTGACTCAATCGCCTAAAATCAATCCCTTGCCCATAAACCGCATTGAAAGCAGGTAACTTTCCTAATACCGTCATAAAAAAATCTAAGGTAATCCGATTACCATAATCAAAAGGTCGAATTGAACGCATATTAAAATAAAATTTAGCTAAACGTTTAGCAATATTTTTAGAACGAATCACGAACCCATTATTATCAAAGATAGCAGTTTTTTGATGTCGGTTATCATCTAAGACTAATTTTTCAATGGCTTGACGAAAGGCTTGGCGCTTTTTAGCATCAGGCATTGTTCCAGGGCGATGAGATGCGATGGCTTGATATTGCCAATGATGAAATATTTCACGGTGAATTTCAGAAAATAAGCCAATTAAATAACTCACCCGTTTGGTTTGATTATGAGAGACCGTTGCCGAGGCTTTTTGAAGTAAAATTTGTAATAATCGTGTCCCTTGTGAAACGGCGAGAGCAGTGCGTAATTTTTTGAGTTGTTGGTCGCCTGCGATAGCTGAATCCTTAGTATTTCCCATTGTTTTCTCTCTTTTATTGATGTTAGTCATCTTAAAAAATCACTCTTTTAAGATTGTCTTATAGTAGCGTGTAAAATCAAAGTTGTTAAAAAACCTCCTATGAGTTGCTTAATTTTTATTGAAGCCGTTTTTATCTCTTATAATTAAAGTCACCAAAAAAGCTGTCCTTTTTATTAAACTTTAAGGAGATAGGCGATGTATTCGCTTGTAAAAAAAATATTAACCGCCCTTTTACGGGTTATTTATCGTGTTGAAGTTCATGGACTTGAAAATTATCATCAGGCAGGGGATCGAGTTTTAATTGTCGCCAATCACAGTTCTTTTTTAGATCCCTTATTATTGGGTGTCTTTTTACCCGATAAAATTACCTTTGCCATTAATACTCAAATTTCTCAATTATGGTGGCTTAAGCCCTTTTTATGGTTATCCAATGTGTTCCCAATGGATCCCACCCACCCATTGTCGTTAAAGAATTTAATTCAACATTTAAAAACCAGCACTAAAACCGTTATTTTTCCAGAAGGCCGCATTACAGTCACAGGCTCAATGATGAAAGTTTACGATGGTACAGGCATGGTCGCCGATAAATCAGGGGCGACCGTCTTACCTATTCGAATTTCAGGCGGTGAATTTACCCATTTTTCAAAATTAAGCCGTATCGTACGACTGCGTTTTTTTCCTAAAATTCACATTCACATTTTACCGCCAACTAAAATTCATTGTGATGATCGCTTACGTGGAAAATCACGCCGCCAATTAAGTGGTCGTGCGTTAGCCGATTTAATGAATAATATGATGTTTACCACCAGCCATTATCAACAAACATTATTTTCATCAGTCCTCGAAGCGCGAACCATACACGGAGGTAATCATAAAATTTCCGAAGATTTAGATCGTATTCCATTATCGTATAACGATTTAATCACCCAATCCATTGCGCTCTCGGATACTTTAACCACACACACGCAACAAGGCGAATATATTGGCGTTTTCTTACCAAACTCACAAAAAACATTATTAACCATTTTTGCGCTGCAAGTGAGCGCTCGTGTGCCTGCAATGCTTAATTATACAATGGGCGCAACAGGGATGGTCTCAGCATGTCAAACCGCGCAAATCAAAACCGTTTTAACCTCTCGACGTTTCATAGAATTAGGCAAGCTTGAAGAAGAAGCCGCCGCTTTAAGTAAATTCTTAATCCTATTATATATGGAAGATTTAGTCGAAAAAATTACTACGATTGATAAACTCAGTGCCGTATTAAAATCCAAAACCGCGACGCTTTGGTACCCTAGTAAAAATCATGATTCCAATAAAGCCGCCGTTGTATTATTTACCTCAGGTTCAGAAGGTACGCCAAAAGGCGTGGTGTTATCACATCGTAATATTTTAGCGAATATTCACCAAATAAAGTCACGCATTAGTTTTAATGCCCAAGACACCGTGCTTAATTTTTTACCGTTATTTCATTCCTTTGGCTTTACGGCGGGGGCAATTTTACCGTTAATGAATGGCATCAAAACGTTTTATTATCCAAGCCCATTACACTATAGCATCGTACCTGAAATGGCCTATGAACAAAATGCCACGATTATGTTTGGTACGAATACCTTTTTAGCCGCATATGCTAAAAAAGCCCACCCCTATGATTTTCATAGTATGCGTTATGTGGTTGCAGGCGCTGAAAAACTACAAAACACCACCCGTGATGAATGGATCGAAAAATTCGGAATTCGTATTTTAGAAGGCTATGGCGCCACTGAAACCGCCCCTGTTATTTCAGTCAATACCCCCATTGATTGTAAAGTTGGCACTGTCGGACGCTTTCTGCCCGCCATGAATTATAAGTTAGAAACGGTTAAAGGCATTGAAAACGGAGGAAAGCTTCATGTTTCGGGGGCTAATATTATGATGGGTTATTTATTAGCGAAAAACCCTGGGGAATTAGTCCCTCCTTGTTCTATTTATGGTGAAGGCTGGTATGACACGGGGGATATTGTTGAAGTTGATAGCGAAGGTTATCTTTTAATTAAAGGCCGTAGTAAGCGTTTTGCTAAAATCGGTGGTGAAATGGTTTCACTCATGATGGTTGAGGAATTAGCGCTAAAAACATGGCCTAAGGCGCAACATGCCGCGCTTAGTGTGCCAGACAGTAAAAAAGGCGAACAGATTTTATTATTAACCACGCAACCACAAGCCAGTATCCAAGTGTTGAAAAAAAATAGCGATGGATTGTCGGCGATTCATTTTCCAAAAACAATCTTTATTATTCGTGAATTGCCCGTATTAGCCACAGGAAAAATTGATTATCCACAAGCCAGCCTCATTGCCGATAAAAAACGTAAACATTCATAAATAAGGTCAAGAATCTAACCTAGTGCAAACTTTTTAATTAAAATTATTATTTTTATTTGACTATTATTAAATATTCTGTTAAAAAGTGCGAAAATTTAAATTGCTTAGGAGCTAATGGATGACCGAGTCTACTCACAATGAAAGTCCTTTTGGTTTTAAACCATATGATGAAAAAAAAGGGGAGGAATATATGAACAATGATCAACAAGGTCATTTTTTAAAAATACTCTCTAATTGGAAAAATGATTTACGGGTCGAAGTCGACCGTACAGTGCATCACATGCAAGATGATGCCGCTAATTTTCCTGACCCCAATGACAGAGCCACGCAAGAATCTGAATTTAGTCTTGAATTACGAACACGTGATAGAGAACGTAAGTTAATCAAAAAAATTGATGAGGCGTTACAAAGCATTGAGTCCGATGATTATGGCTATTGTGAATCGTGTGGTATTGAAATTGGCGTTCGCCGTCTTGAAGCTCGACCGACGGCCACGCTGTGTATTGACTGTAAAACACTAGATGAAATACGTGAAAAACAAATGGGGTAATTGAACTATTATCCCCTCTCAACCTTATCGAGGGCGTTTTGCGCCCTCACCTACAGGTCGCCTACACTTAGGCTCTTTATATACCGCGGTTGCTAGTTTTTTAGATGCCCGTGCTCACCAAGGGCAATGGCTCCTTAGAATAGATGATTTAGACACACCGCGTAATCGTGTCGGTGCCACGGATCATATTCTAAAAACCCTTGAGGTATTTGGTTTACATTGGGATGAAACCGTTATTTACCAAAGCCAGCAACACGCGCTTTACCACGCTGCCCTTGAGGAACTTACGCAAAAACAACAAACCTACCCCTGCCTTTGCAACCGTAAACAGTTAAAAAATCACGCGGTTTATCCACAATTTTGTCGAAATAACCCGCCTGACCTTCAGAAAAAAACCGCACTTAGACTTAAAACCTACGCCCAATCCATCAACTTTCAAGACCCACTACAAGGTCATATTATTTATAATATCGCGACTGATTATGGGGATTTTATTATCAAGCGCAAAGATAATATTGTTGCGTATCAACTGGCGGTGGTGGTTGATGATCAATACCAACAGATTAGTCATATTATAAGAGGCATTGACCTTTTAGACTCAACCCCTAAGCAACTGTATTTACAACATCTTTTAAATTTTTCAACACCAACTTATAGCCATCTTCCCATTATTATTAATGAAACAGGGCAAAAATTAAGTAAACAAACTCATGCTAAAGCGATCGAACATCAACAGCCTGAGAAAATACTTTTTCAAATTTTATCACTGTTAAAACAACAGCCCCCTTCTGACTTGAAAAAAGCATCTGTGGATGAAATATTAACATGGGGTATTCAACATTGGAATCAACAAGCCTTAACGAACCTTAAGACACTCCCTGACCCGTCTTAGTCGTTATAGGAATTAAAATGCTATTTTTTGCGGCTGAATCTTCAAATTTTTCAAGATAATCCTGCGTATAATGCAATCCTCGACTTTCTTTACGCTGTTGTGAACACCGTACAATCAATTCAGCCACAATCACTAAATTTCGCAGCTCCAGTAAATCACTACTGACTTTAAAGTGTGAATAATATTCATCAATTTCATCCTTGAGCAATTCAATGCGGCGCAAAGCTCTGTGTAAGCGTTTATCGGTGCGCACAATTCCCACATAATCCCACATAAAACGTCGTAACTCATCCCAGTTATGCGAAATAACCACCTCTTCATCGGAATCGGTGACCTGTGATTCATCCCATGTGGGAATATCCAAATTAAGATGTCGTAAATAAGGCAAAGTCTTTAAAATATCAATTGAGGCACGATCCGCAAACACCAAACATTCTAACAGAGAATTACTCGCCATTCGGTTTGCCCCATGAAGCCCCGTACAAGCGACTTCCCCGATGGCATATAATTGCGGAATATTGGTACGTGCATAATCATCGCTCATAACCCCTCCACAAGTATAATGCGCCGCAGGTACGACAGGAATAGGCTGACACGTAATATCAATATCCAGTTTTAAGCACTGTTCATAAATCGTTGGAAAATGTTGTTTGATAAACTTCGCAGGTTTATGACTAATATCCAAATAAACACATTCAACCCCGTGCATTTTCATTTCATTATCAATGGCTCTCGCCACAATATCACGCGGCGCTAATTCAGCACGTTCATCATAGCGAGACATAAATCGTATTCCATTCGCATCCACTAAATACGCACCTTCACCTCGCACCGCTTCACTAATTAAAAATGAATGCGCTTTCGGGTGGTATAAACAAGTTGGGTGAAATTGCATAAATTCCATATTACCAATATGACACCCTGCCCGCCATGCTAAGGCAATGCCATCCCCTGTTGAAATATGAGGGTTGGTTGAATAAAAATACACCTTGCTCGCCCCCCCAGTTGCTAACACCACAACACGTGCGGCCATTGGTTTGACTTGCTGGTTTTTAGCATCCAAAACATAAGCCCCAACCACCCTCTTATCTAAGGTAGAATCTAGCTTATCCGCCGTAATTAAATCAATGACATTATGATTTTCAAGTGTTTTTATATTCGCATGTTCCTTAGCACCCTTAATTAACGCGAGAGACATCGCTTTTCCTGTGGCATCAGTGGCATGAACAATGCGCCGATGAGAATGCCCCCCTTCACGATTTAAATGCAGTTGCCCTGATATTTCTTTGGTAAAATCAACCCCTTGTTCTCGCAACCAATCAATGCTTTGTTTACCTTGGGATACCGTTAAACGAACAATATCCTCATCACACAAACCCGCCCCCGCATTAAGCGTGTCTTTAACATGAGAATCAAACGAATCGGTTTTATCCAGTACCGCAGAAATCCCACCTTGAGCAAAAAAAGTGCTTCCTGAGGTTAAGTGAAATTTAGATAACACCCCGACACGCGCATGATCGGCAAGTTTCAGTGCAAGCGTCAAGCCTGCCGCACCTGTTCCTATAATAAGAACATCAAAAGTATTAGAGTCAGACATAATTAATCTACAAACAGTTAAAGTTACAGTGGCTTAATCGGTATTCTTTAGAGATAATAGCGTTTTTTAAGGTGATAGCAATTATTTTCATAGAACTTACGTCATTTATATATGTCTATTCCAAATACTAAAGTGAATGTGTGAATAATCAATTTAATACCAATAACAAGCAACTCGACAAAGATCTGGTCGCTAAAGTTTTACAAGGCGATAAATCAGCGTATGATTTATTAGTTATAAAATACCAGCATCGTGTCATTCAGCTCGTCAATCGCTATATCAAAGACCCAAGTGAAGCGCAAGATGTGGCACAAGAAACCTTTATCAAAGCGTATAAAGCCTTACCTCGATTTCGAGGCGACAGTGCGTTTTACACATGGCTCTATCGAATTGCCATCAACACCGCTAAAAATTATTTGTTATCGCGTTCACGTCGCCGTAATGATTATCAAGTCGATATTCAAGAAGCGGAACAGCTTGAGAATTGTGCGCAATTACAAGGTATCGACACCCCTGAACATTTATTAATGAATGATGACATTGTGAATTCAATCGAACAAGTTATTGAAAATTTACCCGAAGAAATGCGGATAGCCATCACCTTAAGAGAGTTTGAAGGCATGAATTATGAAGACATTGCTCAAACCATGCAATGCCCTGTCGGCACCATACGTTCGCGGATTTTTAGAGCGCGTGAAGCGATTGATAAAATATTAACCCCATTACTGGATAAAAGGTAAACTTTGATGGATGAACATTTAAACCAAAAAATTTCTTGTTTAATAGATGATGAGTTAAAAAATAATGACGCGCTTGCGCTTTTAAAAAAAATTCAATTAAACTCAACGTTAAGCCAGACCATAAACCGCTATCAAACCGCCCGTTACGCGTTATCATCGAAACAATATCTACCGATGGGCAATGATTTTTTAAAGGGCATTCAAGAAGGAATTGCGCAGGAACCAAACTATTTTATGCCTACTTCTCAAAGGCCACCCCCCAAACTCATCGCATTAGCCGCTTGCGTTACCATGATAACCGTTATCGCATTTGGAATGCTTTACAATCAAAGCGCTAAGATCAATACCATGTCATCACCGACGCTCTCTTCTCAACTAAACCACGCGACAATAAACCCTGAAATAGTGGATTCAAGCCCACCCCAAACCGCCCGCTTAAATAATTATATTCAGGCTCATAACAGCAGTCTTTATACCAATGGAAAAGTCATTATTCCGCCTTACACACAAACTGCCAGCTATCAAGAATAGTCCCATGATAAACCTGTTTTACTTACTAGTCATGCTATTACTTGCCCCGATGATTAGCGCACAGGAAATGACAACAGGGCAACAATGGATTGAAAAAATGCAACAATCCATGAAATCACTTAACTATCAAGGCACGGTTATTTTTTTTAAAAATAATCAACTCGACAGTATGAAATATTCACATGCTATGAACCAAGGTCTTGAGCAAGAACACCTAGAATCTTTAAACTCACCCATGCGTGAGATCATTCGTAACACCGATGTGGTTAGCTGTTTATATAAAGACAATCATCGCATTGAAATCAACCACCACCCTAGCAATCAGTCCTTTATACTCGACTTACCGCCCAATTTATCGCAACAAAAAACCGATTATCAATTTACAATCACCGAGCAAGCCATCATTGCAAAACGGGATGCACAAGCCATTTTAATCAAACCCAATGACTATTTTCGTTATGCGCGAAAAATTTGGATTGATAAGCATCATTTTTTACCGCTAAAAACCGAAGTCTACAGCCCCTCTGGGATAATGCTCGAACAAGTCATGTTTACCGATCTAAACATTCGAGCGCAGCTTACTTTGCCTAACATGGATTTAAAGCACGCCAAGACCATTGAACACATTCACCAATCACGCTTACAAGATTTTAAACACGCCAATTTCAAGCTTAATAATATTCCATCAGGCTTTAAAGAGATTTTATTTATACAAATGAAAATGCATGGTTCGGTAGATCATCTATTATTAAGTGACGGCTTTTCATCATTGTCCATTTACCAAGAACAACATGCTGAAACCATCTCAATGAATATTCACTCATTGGGCAGTATGAATTCTTTGGTTAAAAAAATAGGCGGCTATCAATTTGTTCTTATTGGCAGTGTCCCTATCAAAACCATCCAATTTATTGCACAAGGAATTCAATTAAAAAAACCTTAACGATCATCATGCGCTTGTTTACTTTTTTACTAATATTTGTTTTTATTTTTTTTAATAACGCTTGTACAGTAGAGGTTAAAAAAGTTCCTCTCCCTATTGAACTCCCACAAAAATTCTCACGCTCAGGGCATAAACCACTGCCACAAAAATGGTGGGAAGTTTTTAATGATTCTCAACTCAATTTTTTAATTGAACAAGCGCTCTCCGATAATTTTTCCTTAAAATCAGCCTTTAATCGCGTTGAACAAGCACGCGCTCTTGCAAAAAAAAGTGGCGCCTCCTTAACACCCACCCTCAATGCACAATTTAAGCCCTCAGGGAAAATCACCGACAAACTTAGCACTCAAAATTTTAGTTTAGGACTCGTTGCCAGCTATGAAGTGGATTTGTGGGGAAGAATTCGAGCTAATTTACACGCAAGTGAGTTGGATTTTCGTACCGTCGAAGAAGACTTACACACGGCAACCTTAACATTGAGCGCTGAAATTGCTACCCGTTGGTATCACCTCATTGAACAACGCCAGCAACTGAAATTATTGAAGCAACAAATTCAAACCAATACCGAACAATATCAATTATTAATCATTCGATTTAAAGCCTCACAAGCGACCGCACCCGATGTTTTACAGCAACAACAATTACTTGAAAGTGTTAAAGGTTCTAAAGCCAGCATACTTGCCTCGGTTCGTGTCTTAGAATATCAACTATCTGTGTTATTAGGTAAAATGCCAACCACATTTAAGTTGCCCATTGCCGCCCAATTCCCCACCCTTCCAGAGCTTCCAAAAACAGGACTGCCTTTAACGTTAGCTCAACGCCGTCCCGATGTTCGCAAAGCCTATTTTAAAGTACAAGCTGCCGATCAACGCATTGCCGCCGCCATTGCCGACCGTTTTCCAAAAATAAGTCTGTCTGCGGGGATTGATACCTCTGCGCCAAACTTACAGTCTTTATTTAATAATTGGTTAGCAACATTGGCAGGTAATTTAATTTTACCCATTATTGATGGGCATCGACGACTCGCTGAAGTAGAACGCACACAAGCAATCGCAAAAGCGGCATTAAATGAATACGCGCATCAGTTGTTAAATGCGGTAGAAGAAATTGAAAGTGCGCTGATTCAACAGCAACAGCAGCAAAAATTAGTGAAGAGTTTAGAACGACAACGCTTACTTTCTCAGCAAGCCAATGAGCAAATTAAACGCCGCTACATTAACGGCGCGGAAAGTTTTTTACGAATTTTATCAAGTAGCCTTAGTCAACAAAATTTAGCGCGCTCAAAACTGCAAGCGCAAAGACAACTCATTGAATATCATATTGCCTTATACCGTGCTTTATCGGGTAATTTCACAGGAATTAACCCATAAAATAATAACCAAAAATCACAGTACGCGGCAATATTAAGGGTGTAACCGATCAGTTTTAATGAAAAATAGCCTCAAAAGAATAACCGCCTAATTCTAAAATTTCTCGTAGGCGTTTTAACGCATCCATCTGAATTTGTCTAACACGTTCTCTGGTCACATCTAACTCTCTTGCAACTTGTTCTAACGTCGCATTTTCATAGCCACACAAACCATAACGGCGACAAATAACCTCACGTTGTTTTTCAGATAACTGAAACACCCAGTTCGCAATATTTGTCTTTATACCTTCTTGCTGTAAGGTTTCAGGGGCGGTTTTATCTTCATCATCGGCAATAGAGTCAATCATTGAACGTTCAAAATCTTGATTATAAGACACATCAACAGAGGTAACACGTTCATTAAGTTTCAAAATTTTGGCAACCGTTTCCACAGGCTTATCCACATACTCGGCAATTTCATCCATCGTTGGATCGCAATTAAATTTTTGCGTTAAAAACCGTTGTGCTTTTAAATAGACATTCATTTCTTTAACGATATGAATAGGCAGGCGAATCGTACGGGTTTGATTCATAATCGCGCGTTCAATGGTTTGTCGAATCCACCACGTTGCATAAGTTGAAAAACGAAAACCGCGATCTGGGTCAAATTTTTCAACCGCACGAATCAGGCCTAAATTACCCTCTTCAATTAAATCTAACAAAGGCAAGCCTCGATTAAGATAACGTCTTGATATTTTAACCACTAGCCGCAAATTACTTTCAATCATAATTTGACGGGCAGGTTCATCGCCTTGCAACGCTAACTTTCCGTAAACTTTTTCTTGATCAGCGGTTAATAGTTTTGATTTTCCAAGCTCGTTTAAATAAATTCGCGTGGCATCAAAATTATTATCCTGTGGCACCTCAACCGTTTCAGGCACTACCGCCTTGGGAGCTTCTGCTACCGTTTCTTCCACATTACCAGAAATATTAAAACTCATATTTTCTGAAAAATTAACGCCAGCAGTATCCGCCATTGCATCCACTAATTCTGTTTTCATAATAACCTCGATTAAGCATTCTTATCGTTTTGGTAAAAAATACAGCGGGTTAACTGATCGGCCAGCGCTTATAATTTCAAATTTTAACAGCGGTGGCTTGTAGCCAATTTTCCCAAGCTCAGCAAGCAGCTGACCTTTTTTTATTTTTTGTCCACGCCTCACTAGAGTGCGTTGATTGTTCGCATAAGAACTCATATATTGATTATTATGCTTAATCACAACGTATTTACCATGTCCGTAAATACTTGAGTTCACAGCAACGACTGTTCCATTAGCGACTGCTTTGACTTTCTGCCCAATATAACCTCGAATTTCAATTCCTTTTCTTCCTGTCCTAGAGAAACTTTTCTCTATTTTTCCAGCTATCGGCCATTGGCAGTAAAACTTTAACATGTTTTCATTATCATTTGAAATTATTGAAGTTTTCTGTGTCCTGAATCGCATATTTCTAGTTTTATCAACTGAGATTTTTGCTATTTTTTTTTTGCTATCTTTTTGTTTATTATTAGGAATTTTTAATTTTTGACCTGCTTTTAATTTATTTTTAAGCGTCAAGTGATTCACCGTCATAATTCGCTTATGATTTATCTTAAAATGCCGACCAATTGAATATAATGTATCACCTTTTTTGACTAAATAAAGGGTAGAACCTGTTGTTACCTTTACTACTTTTTTATTTTTAGCAGCTTTTTTAGGTCTCTTCATTGCGGCCTTTTGAGAGGCGGTTCTTTTTCGGGCGGCGGGAGAGTTTTTTGAAACTCTTAATTTTTGCCCATGTACAATTTTATAGGGGGGCTTGATATTATTCCAACGAGCAATATCAAGATAAGAGCATTTATATTTTGCGCTTATTTTACTTAATGTCTCATCTTTTTTAACAAGATGGTAATTTACTTCAAGATGAATTTTCTGTGCTTTTTCCAGCGTACAGTCTTGATCGGAATCACATGCTTGCAACGAAAGCGGCAACACAAATAATAAAAGCGGTAATTTTTGAACAATAGTCATGATGTTTTTAGAGGAATAAAGATAAGCGAGACAATAGAAAAAGTTTAGTTATTTTTTTAAAAGTGTGTCTTTAGCACAATTAATTTCAGTGGCAAGATAGGTAGACCCACCGCGATCAGGATGTACTTTTTGCATTAATTTTCGATGCGCTAAAATAATTTCTTTTTCACTCGCATTCTCTTTTAAGCCCAAGACTTCATAAGCGTCTTTAGGTGTCATTTTATGGGTTGAAGAAGCGCTATCTTGTTGATGTGGTGAATGTTTATCAGCCGACGATTTAAAGTTAAAAAAAGACCGCGCCCCAAAAAAATAAGGTAACAGACGCATGAACGTTGGTAATAATTTTACCATTGCCGCGATTAATAAACCCAATAACGCAAAAAGACCATTTAACTTTCCTGTCACTAACAATAATAATAAAAAGCCTAAAAGCCCCCATAGTGTTATTTTATGGGTATATTTCGCCATCACTGTGGGGGAAAGCATTAAAAATCGCTTCAATAAAAACCATGAAATTAAAATCACCAGTATAATTAAAAAAAACCGAATCAAGAGTGCACACCTTTGACGGTTTTCTGAGGTTGTTCAGTCATTTTCATTTCCTTTCCTAAAATTTAATTATGTCAGAAAATTCCGATATTCCGAATAAAAATCAACCTATTCGTCAACAAGAAGCCGGCTTTTTAGAAAAATTAGGCGTTCGCTATTATCAATACCTGACTAAAAAGACCAAGCTTTCTCATTTAAAAGAAATTCCTATTGATGACTTACCGCCTGATGATATTTTATGCGCGCTTTCCAACAACATTACCCATTTTGCGGCCGTTATTGCTTTTGCCATAGGCGCATTAACCACCGTTATTTCAGTCTGGTTTGAATGGAGATACGCACAAAATATTGAAACAGGCTGGTACTATTTTTATTATGGACTCATCGTTTTGAGTATGCTCATCATCGAAATGTCGGTCTTATTTTGGTTAAGCCTCAAATCCCTACACGCCTTAGTTTGCCTCACAGGGCATCAGCCGACCATAAACGATCCCAACAAACTCTTAAAAAATGATAATTTTGCCAATATTTTAGCCCGTGCTGCCTTAGAGATTCCTGACCCTGTGGTGAATTATTTAGGCATAGACCCCTTAAAACATGCGCCAAAAACCAAATTATTACTAATTAGTCTGCTTTATAAAGCTAAAGTTATTTTAAGCGGGTTAGTGGTCAAGTTTTTACTGGTACGGGTTTTTGGAAAAGGCGGTAGTCGCTTAGGTTTTTCATGGATCGCCATTCCTATTACAGGATTATGGGACGCTTTTGTCATGTACAAAGTTTCAAAAGAAGCTCGATTACGTTTATTTGGGCATCGGCTTGCTCATCATATCGCCGACAGTGTATTAGACCCGTCATTAATTGAGAAACTTTCTCCAATAGCGCGTGAAGCCTCAATTCGAGCCATTGCGACCACAATGGTACTTTCGCAAAACTATCACCCAAACATGTTAATTTTAATGGTCAAATTATGTGATTCTTTTAAAATAAAAAAACAAGATAATTACGATCATTGGGAGGATTTTTTAACCATTTTAGACCAAGTTGAAACACATGAACGTTATTTTATTCTTGATCTACTTTCCATTTCTGCCGTCTTTGATGGTAATCTTTCCCCCTTAGAAAAAGAATATCTACCGCAAGCGTTTGGCGAACATACCGACCTTTACATGTCACGCATGAAACAATTAACCGACATGCTACTCAACGGACGCATACATGCCGCCAAAGCCCTGTGCCTATTAGACTTTAAACCAGGTTAAATTTGTTATTCCATCTGGTCTAAATGCTGACGTAATTGTTGAATACGATTACGAGTTAACGCTTCTTTTGCCGCAGGATATTGAAGCCCGTACATGGTTCCCCAGCAAATGCGTTTATTTTCATCATTACAAGCAAACATTGCCTCTAACTCAGAATTACGAAACACAATCCACGCTCGTTGAGCAATGCGCAAATTTTTAACAAAAGACGAATTACTATTTTCCAATAACTGTTGATACACCTGATTAAGTTCCAAATCAGCCTGTTCAAAATTATCCAATGCGCATTGATTCATCTCTTGCTGAGAGCCATCAGGATTACATTCTAATGAATTTGCTGTATTTAAAAACACAAACCCTGTCAAACCCAATAATATTTTTATAAAAAAAAATATCTGTTTACGCCTTATTTTCATAATAAACTCCCCTACACCCATCGGAGTTAAGATAATAACACTCTCGTGAACAGTAAATCGTTATTACTTGAATTCAGGAATGATAATTACGCTTCATAAAATTTTAACTCGGTAATAAAACGAAAATCCTTGATGTTATAGGTAAATAGTTCTAAATCATAAGCTAATACGCTGGCGGCAATAAGGGCATTGGTAAGCCGTAAACGATGTGAAAAAGCATATACTTTGATTAATTGGCGCGCTAATTGAAGCACCGAGTCGGGTAGTTCTAATAAATGAAACATTCCTAAGGCTTTTTCTAACTGATGCATTTCTACTTTATTACGCGCCCCTTGTAATAATTCCAACTCTACCACGGGATTAATAAAGATTTGAATGTTTTTAGTGTGTAAATCTAAAATCTGATGACTGCGTCCATTCACAAAATCAATCAACACACAGGTATCACAAAAAATAAACTTATCCATTACGTTGCCAGCCTTTTTTTCTTAAATTTTTTGCAAAATCCATCGTACTGCCAATATCATCAAAAACTAACCCTTGAGAGGTTTGGCGTGGTTCTTTAATTTTTCCAGTCGGCGCTCTGGAATGCTGAAAGGGATTTAGATTTGGAATTTTTATAGCAACGGCGCTTTCATTTTCTTCAATATAAAACTGTAAAGCTTTCAGCGCGAAGTCTTCTAAACCGATCTTTTCCTTAGCGGCCAAAGATAAAATTTGTTGCTCTAGTTTGGAATCATTTAACACTAACTGGATCGTTTGCATAATTGTTCTCGGTTCTTTTAAATTTGCTAAGTGATACTTTAAGGGCAGAGGATTTATTCTAACGGTAAATCATTTTTTAAAGTGGAATAAAGTTGACGTATAAGCTTGTCTTTACCATCCTTATTTTTATCTTCAAAGCTAATATCATCCCCATCATCTAATAAATCTATGCTCTTTTGAGCGGTCTTTTCAGCACGAATCACAATGAGGTTCGATTCTTGTTTGAGTGTCAGTTTATAAATGGCTTGTTCATAATCGTCTTTAAATGAAAAAAAACTAAAATTATCCGATTCATCATGAGCATCATCAGGATCGTATTCCACAAAATATTCACCCGTTTCTCGGTTACGATCGCTAATTTTTATCTTATTTAAGGCTAACGCGGTCGCTAATGTGTTCCATGCTTTATCAAACGGTTGTTGCAATGTTAAATGATTAGCATCCAATAAATTGACGGTATTTTTTAACCCTATTTTAGGTTTTTTTTCAGTCAGCGGAGGGCCTTCACCCGCACGTTCCATAATCGCTAAGGTTGGTGGTTGTTCTAATTGATGGTTATCTTGATATTTTGACGGCGAGTTACACCCATTTATCCATAAAAAACAACTTATGATTGCTATTATTTTTACTAAAAAACCATGCCCCTTCATAACATTGTGATTTTTTTAGCAATGGATCGTTTGTGGTTTAAAACAGGAAAATTTGCTCGGGTTTTATGAAGTTGTGTCAAATCAATGTCAGCACAAGCCATACCAGAACCCACGTCATGACAGTCTAATATTTTCCCCCAAGGATCCACTATCATGCTGTGTCCATAAGTTTGACGACCATTTGCATGAACACCGCCTTGATTGGGAGCAATGACATAGCATAAGTTTTCAATCGCTCGGGCGCGTAATAAAACACTCCAGTGTGCCTCACCTGTTTTAGCGGTAAAAGCAGCGGGGGTAATAAAAATTTCGGCACCTTGTTCCACTAAATAACGAAAAAATTCAGGAAACCGAAGATCATAACAAATACCTAGCCCTATTTTTCCAAAGGGGCTGTCAATAACCAGCGGATGATGTCCTGCTTCAATCGAATTGGATTCAAAATATTTTTCCCCTGTCTCAGGCACACACACATCAAATAAATGCGCTTTATCATAACGTGCGACCTGCTCACCGTTGTCATTAAAAACCAAACAAGCCGCTCTTATTTTAGTTTTATCCATCGCTAATAAAGGAATGGTGCCGCCAATCACCCACACTTTATATTTTCTTGCACAGTTGGCTAAAAAATTTTGAATAACCCCTGACCCCTCGGTTTCTTTATGCGCAAGTTTATCAAATTCATTCATTCCCATGATGGCAAAATTTTCAGGTAAAGCCACCAATTTCGCACCACCTTGACAGGCTTTTGCAATCAATTTTTCCGCGTCTAAAAGATTCGTACCCACATTAGGGCTAGAGGCCATCTGAATGGCGGCGCATAACGTCATTTTATGTTCCATTTAATCATTAATTTACGACCCATGAAAAATCGGTCAACCCACGCCATACTTGATGTAAAAAACCATCTTGATGTCGTAATGATGTCATTTTTAAATCCGTCCACGAGCCTTGTACTTGGTATTTTGTTCTAAGATAAAAGCCTTCTTCATATTCGCCCGTAACCGTTTGGGCAATGGTCGTCGCAATTACGCCCATAATTTTTCCTGCAATTGGCAATGCCTCAGAACTTTTAGGGATGATTGAAATACTTTTATCAAGCCATTGTTTTCCAAGATTAATATCGCCTTTAAGAATTATTTTAGCAGGAATGGCATCAATGATTAACCCGTCCGTATGGGCAAGCCCTGCCTGTAAATAATAATCACCTTTTATGTGATTAAAGCGTAAACCTTTCTCATAAATATCTCTAAAATCCAGTTGTAAACGTTTAATCCATTGTTCCATCGCCAATACACCCAGCATTCGCCCAACCCCTGGTTCAATACTGGAAATACGTCCTTGTTCCAATAAAACCTCCACTTTGCCATTAAGTTCGCTAAAAGAAAAGTCATACGGTGGTTTTTGCCAGTTTAAATCTAAGTTAATAAGTGCCTTAGTTTCTTTTAAATCCTTGGTTACCTGCAATTTATTTAATAATTTTCCAAAAGTTTGTGCGCTAAAACGCCCTTCTAATTGTGTTTGTGAACCTAATAGAGTGTTACGCCAATGACCTGCAGCAAATAAGGTATAGTCATTACCCGACAAACTAATAGTATCAAAATACACATCATGACCTTCACGCTGACTGCTAATATTTAATCGCCCTAAGTTAACCTCACGCCAAATTAATTTTTTACTATAAACCTGAATAAGCGGTAATTTTTTTAAGGAAGCCTTTGTTTTTTTTATAACAGGGAAGGTTAACTCCGTTAATTTAGAAACATCCATAAACTCTAAATTTAAGTTATATTCATCCTTATTGCCTTCAAATTTTCCACTGAGTATCGTGCTTTTTAAAGACCCTTTTAGATTATTATTGCGCTGATTAATCTGTAAACTAACCGCGCCTAAATTTTTATCCTTTATACATAATTGTGGGGTTTCAATATCAATTCGTAAAGGTAGAGACGAGGTAATCTGGTCTTTGATGTCTGGTTTTTGATGATCCATTAAGCCCATCCATGCGAGCGGTGATAAACGTGGCTGATTAATCTGCACATAAATTTCTGGCTTAGTTAAAAAATTTACTGCCCCCGTTCCCCAGCTTATCGCGGCTGAATGCAGTTTTTGCTGTTGTTTATCAAATTTCACCCGTGCTTTAAGGGTTTTATTGTACGATAACCGAATCGGTAATAATGGTTGATCATTAATAGGAAATGCAATCGTTAATGGTTTTTTCTCGCCTATTTTTTTTTGTAACCCTATAGGCAATTTTAATGTGATCCCTTGCAAATTGGACTGAATTTCAACCTGTGTCTCTTTTTGCTCATCAACTGGAATTTGAAGGTTAAGTTGATAAGTCGTTTGCCCATAAGCTAAGTCTAACCAAGCAGAATCAACCAAAGTACGCAATTGCTGTACGGCCATTTTTCCGTTAACACCCACTTTAAAAACCGCTGAATTTTTTTTCAGTTGAGCCGTAATAGGCGAATCAAAGGCTTTCGCTTGTAATTTATGACCATGAAACCCTTTCTCATCAAAAAAAACCTGCCCTTTAATCTCACTAACCGATAAATCAAGGGGTTTAATATAAAGACTGGCTTGATCTAGTTTGACTTTGCCTTTTACCGTTTCATGCCCTTCATTGCTTAAAGGAATCGTTAAATTTAAATCAACTTCTGTACGCCCGTTAACCGTTAATTGGGTTAAAACCGTATCGATAGGCAAGCTCAGCGGAGTACTTTTAAGCCATTTCAACCCCGCCATCACCTCACTTTCCACCTGACCTGAGAGCGATAATAAAGCCGCTTCCGATAAAGAGGTGATGTTAACTTGTACATTTTTAACCTTTATATCACCCGATTGCCCGTGATTGACCGCAATTTCTACCTTATCTTTTGAAAAAGCCACCTCAGCTTGAATGGATTTAAAATTTGGCCAAAACTCATCATAGGCTAATTCAAGATCCTTTACATGAAAATTCACGCTAAAAACACCGTCTTTTTTATCAAAAGGAAAATCAGCTAAATTACCTGAAAGTTGCAAGTGTCCAGCGGTTACTTCACCTGTTACAAACGCATTATCAAGCCAAGTTAGTACCTCTTTATCCATAATACCCGCAGGATAATAACGTTTCAGCGCTTGCACCGATTTTATATTTCTAAAATGAGTTTGCAAATCAATAGAGGTCGGTCTCTCTTTTTTAAAAATTTGCAGTCTCATTGTATGAGTACTTGTAAAATAAGGGGTTTTTAGTCGTAATTTTTCAGTCGTTAAAAACCATTGATGCGCTGATTGACGCCATTGAAAACGCCCTTTTAATTGAGAAATTTCAAGCGGTGCCCGAAAGAAGCTTTGAGTTTTAAACGCTATATTTTGACTATTGATCGTTAAATAACCATGCGCCTCCGTGCCTTGAATAGAGCCAGATAAATTGGAAAGTTGTGGTATCTGCTCAAGCCCCTTTATCCCAAGGTATTTAAAATCTGCCTTAAGTGCATACTGTTGCTGTGTTAAATCGGCAAAAATACGGCCATTTGTTAACAGCCCTGTGACGGAAACTGCCTTATCATTGTGTCCACTGTCTGCGGCTAAGGGCTTAAAAAATTGATAAAACTGGCTAAATAACTGTAAATCAACTTGCTTAATTTCAGCACTTATTTGTTTTTTAGAGCGTTTGTTTTGCTGATAATGCAAAAAAAAATCAGATCTTTTTAACTTTTTTTGAGCAACCTGCGTATATAAATCAGCCACTTTTAATGCCCAGTTTTGATCATTCGTTGCCCAGTTAAACCGTCCTTTAAGTGATTTAAAATGTAATTTTTTATTATTTTGTCGGCGTAAACTTAAATCTTTTGCGTGAATATGACCGCTTAAACCTTTTAATTCAGAGTTTTTAATCTGCCCCCACGCTTTAAATGTCCCACTGCCTTGGCTCAGTTTTAACTCAAAAGGTAATTGCCCTGTCAGTAATTTAGCAAACTGTATATCTTCACCTTCAACAAAGACTTGACCATGTATGCTATTAGGCTGAAAAACATCGCCTTTAATATCAATAGCTATGCGTAATTTTTTACCATATTCCGATGGCAGGTGACTTAAAAAAAAAGCTTGATGTCGATTATGGCGTTGATCATTTTTAATCACCACATTGACGTTTTTAAAGGTTAAGGTTTTACCGTGTCTTTTTTTATTAAGCCAGCTAATTTCGCTGTCAATCAGCTGATAGTTTTGACCTTGTAATAACCATAAAGGCTGCCCCTCACCACCGCCTGCTTTTAAACCGACTAACGAAAATCGTCCATCGGTTTGCCGAATAACCGAAAGTTTTGCCCCAACCAACGAAATACGCAGCGATTGCATCATTTGATCGTGCAATAAAACCTCAAACAAATTAATTCTAATACGTAATTCTTTCAGGGTAATATTTTCTTTCGGGTTTGTGCTATTAAAAAGGGTAATATTTTGTAGAATAATTTCAGGAGAAAACCGATACATTTTTGCTGAAACGGTTTTGATAGTGACGGTGGTATCAATAAACCCAGAAAGAACACGCTCTAAACTATTTTTATGAAGATCTATGGTTAAAATAAAAATCCGTAGCGCGGTCACAATAACCGCAATAATAATAAGACCGATAAAAAAAAAGTAGCGTATAAACCGAGCTATCACGCATTATTTCCAATAAAAAGCTAAAAATCAGAATGCCACTTTTAGGTGTTCCACATTATCAGTGACTACAATAAAACCACATCGTATTGTTCTTGAGTATATTCTCTTTCCGATCGAAATTTAATCTGAACCTTCAAAAAAACTTCTAATTCAGACAACATATCCGCCGCCTCATCTAATAAAGCTTCGACCACTTCATTAGAAGCCAACACTAATAATTGATGAACTTTATATTGTCGAACTTCACGAATGATTTCTCGAAAAATTTCAAGACAAATAGACTCCACGGTTTTTAATACCCCTCGCCCTTCACAGACAGAACAAGGTTCACAAAGAATATGCTCTAAACTTTCACGGGTACGCTTACGGGTCATTTCAACCAGCCCCAATTCTGAGACCGTTGTAATGTGATTTTTTGCATGATCTTTTGTTAAATAACGCGCTAATGCCTCCAACACTTGATCTCGATGAGAGACGCTTTTCATATCAATAAAATCAATGATAATAATGCCGCCTAAATTCCGAAGCCTTAATTGACGCGTTAAAGTTCGTGCCGCCTCAAGGTTGGTTTTAAAAATAGTCTCCTCAAGATTTTTACCCCCAACATACCCTCCTGTATTCACATCAATCGTTGTCATCGCTTCCGTTTGATCAAACACCAAATAGCCACCTGATTTTAACGGTACCTTACGATCTAAGGCTTTTTTAATTTCGCCTTCAACATTATAAATATCAAACACAGGGCATTCACCTGAGTAATGCTCAATTACTGGGACAATTTCAGGCACAAATATTTTGGAAAACTCCACCACGCGCTGATAAGTTTCACGCGAGTCTATTCGTATTCGTTGTATTTCTTCATGATGTAGATCACGCAGTATACGTTCACTTAAAGGAAAATCCTGATGCACTAAATTTTTAGGCGAGGTAGCTTCAATCTTTATTTTAATTGATTCCCATAATTGAATCAGAAATCGCATTTCCGATAATAACGTCGTTTCTTCAATACACTCTGCCGCTGTTCGGGTAATAAAACCACCACAATCATTTTTTTTCTGAAAGGCGATAATACACGCTTTTAAACGTTGACGTTCTTGAGCGCATTCAATCCGTTGAGAAATTCCTGCCGTTTTACTATAAGGCATATAGACCTGAAAACGCGAAGGAATCGAAATATCGGTGGTTAATCGTGCGCCTTTAGACCCTAACGGATCTTTGATGACTTGAACCACTACCACTTGCTTTTCATGTAACGATGCTTCAATATTTTGAGAGTCTTTCTCTTTAATATTAAAGTCTGAAAAATGTAAAAAAGCCGCTTTTGGTAAACCAATATCAACAAAAGCGGCCTGCATTCCTGGCAAGACACGACAGACTTCGCCTTTATAAATATTGCCGACTAAACCCCGCTGAAGTACTCGTTCAATCACCAGTTCTTGTAAAATACCATTTTCGATGAGTGCAACCCGTGTTTCAGGTGGCGTTACATTGATTAAAATTTCTTCACTCATGGATAATATCAAGTCCTTGTTCGGTTAAAATTTCGGCAGTTTCAAATAAGGGCAATCCCATCACCCCAGAAAAACTACCCGTAATAGTTTGAATAAAAATACTGCCGATACCTTGAATGGCATAGCCACCCGCTTTATCCGCAGGCTCTGTTGTTTTCCAATAGGCTTTTATTTCACACTCAGTAATCACACGAAACATCACTTTTGTGATACTCACACGTTGCCAGTGCTGTTTTCCACGTAAAGAAATCGCACTATAAACCTCATGTGTTTTCCCTGACAATTGCCTCAACATTTGCGCGGCATGGGCTTCATTTTCAGGTTTTCCCATGATTTTATTGTTTAAAATAACCGCCGTATCTGCCGCTAAAATAGGGAATGATGTAGAGTGTAATTGAGCGCATGCCGCTGATTTTTCAGCCGCCATTCGTTGCACATAATTTAGGGGTAATTCACCTAAAAAAGGGGTTTCATTAATAGCAACCGCTTTTATTTGATGCCCTATTCCCAGTTGGTTTAAAAGTTCAGAACGTCTTGGAGAGGCTGATGCTAAAATAATTTGTGTCATCATTATTCACGGTGGTAAGGGTGATTTTTCAATAAACTCCACGCACGGTAAATCTGCTCAGACACTAACACCCGAGCTAACGGGTGAGGAAAAGTAAGATTGGATAAACTCCATGATTGCTGTGCTTTTTCTTTGACTGCCGCCGATAATCCTTCAGGCCCTCCAATCAACAAAGCGATATTTTGACCGCTTTCAAGCCATTTTTGCAGCTGTTGTGATAATTGTTTGGTTGACCACGGTTTCCCTGAAACATCTAAGATGACAATATGAGATCGGGCTGGAATAGCCGCTAACATTTTGTCTCCTTCTTCCCGTATGATTTTTTGGGTGTCACTCTTTTGCGTTCTTTTACCCGCTGAAATCTCTTTTAAATGCAGAGCGCATTCCCTAGGGAGCCGTTTTGAATAATCTTGGTACCCTTGCTCAACCCAAGCTGGCATTTTTTTTCCAACTGAAATGAGTTTTATTTGCATAGTAAATCAGAGGTTTTAGGCGATAAATGAAAGATAGAAGTTATGAAAACAATGAGTTATGCCGCTTGTATAGGAATCGCTTGTGCTGAACGGATCATAGCGTTATATTCATCAAAATAAACTAACGTGGGTTTAAAATTAATTAATTCTGCTTCGGTATACGCTGCAAAAGCGCAGACAATAATTAAATCACCAGGGCAGGCTTTACGAGCGGCCGCCCCATTAATTGAAAATATTTTAGAGTTTTCTTCCGCCCTGATAGCATAAGTGGTAAAGCGTTCACCATTGGTAATATTATAGATTTGAATTTGTTCATACTCTTTGATTCCTGCAAAATCTAAAATTCTGGTATCAATAGCGCAAGAACCTTCATACCCTAATTCGGCATGGGTAACGGTTGCGCGGTGGAGTTTTGCCTTAAGCATCGTCGTTTGCATGATAAATAAACTTAAAAATTTGTGAACTCTTCATTATCCATTAAATTTAAAAACGGGGCAACCACTAACAATGTTAGGAATAAAAACCCTCCATTGATGAAAATTAGCCCTATTATGAATCACTAAACCTCTGTTCAGGTCGCCCCACACCAAAACTTTCAAGTAACATTAAACCCACCCCAAGACAAATCGCAGAGT
Organism: Methylococcales bacterium; assembly: GCA_023144875.1. Taxonomy (GTDB): domain Bacteria; phylum Pseudomonadota; class Gammaproteobacteria; order Methylococcales; family Methylomonadaceae; genus WTBX01. The sequence goes on along the minus strand of JAGLEW010000050.1, from coordinate 7,349 downwards.
CCGCAACATTAAAAGCAGGCCAATGCCAATCTTTATAATAAACATCCAAGAAATCAATAACATAGCCATAAGCCACACGGTCAATTAAATTACCCACCGCACCTCCTAACACTAAGGATAATGCCACTGCCAGTAAAAGCTCTTGTTTGCTTAAACGAAAAATCCAAACCGTAATAATAAGACTAATAACAAATGCTAAGATGGCAAACAACCATCGTTGCCAGCCACCCGCATCACTTAAAAAACTAAAAGCGGCACCTTCATTACGAACATAAGTTAAATTAAAATTTGAGAGAATTTCAATGGACTCATAAAGTTGCATTGTCGCTGTCACCGACAATTTACTCCATTGATCCAATACAATAATAATAAAAGACAGTCCTAACCATTTAAGCATAATGTCTCACTTCACCTTCACCTGAAATATTTTCCACGCAACGACCACACAACTCAGGGTGGCTCGTATCGCTACCTACATCGGATTTATGATGCCAACAACGTACACATTTTTCATGATTTGAGGCAACCGCTTTTAACTTAAGACCCGCTAAATCCGTTTGCATTGCATCCTCTGAGGCATCCTTTAACGGAAAAATAACCGCACTTGAGGTAATAAAAATAAAATGTAATTCCGATTCAATTTGTTGCAAACTCGAAAAAATCTCCTCACTGCAATACAAAACCACTTCTGCATTAAGAGAAGAACCAATTTTTCCATGAGAACGTAAGGCTTCTAATTCTTTACTCACCGCCATTCGACTGGCAATAATATGATCCCAGCAAGCAGTATTAATCGTACTTTCCGCCGCTAATGGAAACAAATCGTCATACCATGTCTCTAAAAAAATAGAATCACGGCGCTCACCTGGAATATGTTGCCAAATTTCATCCGCCGTATAACTAATAATAGGCGAAAGCCAGCGAGAAAGTGCTTCAATAACATGAAAAATAGCCGTTTGCGCTGAACGTCGTGCGAGACCATTGGCTTTAGCAGTATATTGCCGATCTTTAATAATATCTAAATAAAAGCCTCCAAGCTCTATCGCACAAAAATGATGGACTTTTTGATAAATAGATTGAAACTGATACGCCTCATAGTCTGCTTTAATCACGGTTTGTAAATGATAGGCTTTATCAATGACCCAGCGATCAAGTGCCAATAAATTCTCAGGCACAACAAGATCTTTGATAGGATCAAAATCATTCAAATTGGACAATAAAAATCGCGCTGTATTGCGTAAGCGCCGATAACCATCAGACGTTTGCTTTAAAATATCCATAGAGACATTCATTTCACCGCGATAATCGGTCGCCGCTACCCATAAACGCAAGACATCTGCCCCTAAATCTTTCATCACCATCTGTGGTGCAATCACATTGCCGACTGATTTTGACATCTTTTTGCCATTCGCATCCACGGTAAATCCATGCGTTAACACTTGTTTATAAGGCGCTGTACCATTAATCGCCGTTGAGGTTAATAAAGACGATTGAAACCAGCCTCGATGTTGATCAGAACCTTCTAAGTATAAATCAGCGGGGAAATTTAACGCCACCCGACGATTAATAACCGCTTCGTGGGTCACGCCTGAATCAAACCATACATCCAATGTATCGGTTATTTTTTCATAATCTTTCGCATCATCACTTAAAAAATCAACGACCTCCGATGAAAACCACGCATCAATACCCTGCTGCTCAATTTTTGAGGCTATCGTTTCCGTTAATTCATCGGTTTTTGGATGTAATTTTCCTGTTTCTTTATGCACAAAAAAAGGAATAGGAACACCCCACGTTCGTTGACGCGAAACACACCAATCAGGGCGATTATCCATCATAGATTCAATGCGAGCCATACCCCAATCAGGAATCCATTCCACTTTTTTAGCCGCATCCAATGCCATTTGACGGAGATTGTTTTTCTCCATTGATATAAACCACTGCGGTGTAGCCCGAAAAATAATCGGGGTTTTATGTCGCCAACAATGAGGGTAACTGTGCAAGAGCGTGTGATGATGAATCAACGCCCCTTTTTCTTGTAACACGTCTAGGACATGATTGTTGGCACTAAAAACATGTTCGCCTGCAAAAAATTCAGTATTTGGTAAAAAAACACCATTATTACCCACAGGATTATCAATTGGTAAACCATAGCGTTGCCCAACCACATAATCGTCTTGTCCATGCCCAGGAGCGGTATGTACAGCACCTGTTCCTGCTTCGGTAGTAACATGGTCGCCTAAAATAATCGGTACGTGGCGATCATAAAACGGGTGTTGTAATAATTGATGTTCAAGTACCTCACCCTTGCAAGTTGCGAGTATTTGATAATCCTCAATACTATAACGCTGCATCACTTCCTTTAAGAGTGCTTCGGCGATCAATAAACGCTCACTCACACCTTCTATTTGGGTTTGAATAATGACATATTCCAAATCAGAATGTACGCAAACCGCTTGATTGGCAGGTAATGTCCACGGGGTTGTTGTCCAAATAACCACCGACAATATCCCCTCGCCTTCATTATCATTGACATCATGACAACTTTCGGTCAAAGCTTGAGGGTCTAATACTTTAAAACGTACATCAATCGCAGGCGAATGTTTATCTTCGTATTCAACCTCCGCTTCCGCTAAAGCCGACCCACAATCACTGCACCAATGCACAGGTTTTGCGCCTTTTTCAATGTGATTATTTTTATAAATTTTACCCAGTGAGCGCACAATATCGGCTTCAAACTGATAATCCATCGTCAAATAAGGCTTATCCCATTCGCCTAAAATACCTAAACGAATAAACGCTTCTTTTTGTTTATTAACCTGTTTAGTGGCGTATTTTCGACATTCTTTACGAAAAATTTCAGGCGACACCTTAGCCCCCGCTTTACCAATTTTTTTCTCAACCTGTAATTCAATCGGCAAACCATGACAATCCCAACCAGGAATATAAGGTGCATCGAAGCCTGCGAGAGTTTTGGATTTAAGAATAATATCTTTCAAAATTTTATTCACCGCATGGCCTATATGAATTTCACCATTGGCGTAAGGAGGGCCATCATGCAAAATAAAAACAGGCCGACCCGCGGTTACATCCCTAATTTGTTGATACAGGTCTGCTTGATTCCATTGTTTTAAACGCATGGGTTCACGTTGAGCTAAATTACCTTTCATAGGAAAGGCTGTTTTAGGAAGATTAAGCGTTTTTTTATAATCCATGTGTGTATCTTAAAAAATTAGTCAAATATAGTTTTATTTTAACAGGTGCGTACCCGTTGTATAGTGGCTATATACCCATTTTGTCGTAAAATACCAGAGTTATAAGCTGAAAATGTGCACTAATGAACAATATTACTAATAATCTCGCTTCCATTTAATCCCCACCGAGCTGCTTGAATTTTGATTAAATTCTAATTCCGCTTTTATTTCAGGGTATAAATCCACTTCAATAGTCGCCTTACTTGAAGCACTTTTTATGCCTTGTTCAACTTCTAAGTAAATTTTATCGGTAATGTATTTCCCCGCCTTTACTGAAGCGTTATTAAAGCTGTCACCACCAATACTTAAGCGGTCTAGACCCAATCCTGATTGCAAACTACCCATCGTATCAATATTCATCAAACCACCACTGGCGAGCATAGTAACCACTTCAGCTAATTTTAAAGCCTGCATCGGTGAAATGGTTTTGGTGTCAGTTTTAAACAATAAATGCGAAATAATTTCACTCTGAGGTTTAACAGGGTCATGCGCTAACACTAATTTAGGATCATCTGCCATGCCTTTTATTTGAATAATCGCATCCCCATCATCAGAACTGGCAATCGCCTCAATATCCAAACTAGGTAACGGTGGATAAGCGCCGTTAAAATCAATCAGTCCATGACTTAAAACAAAACGAGTGCTTAATAAATCCAATGACCCTTTTTTAGTTTTAATTAATCCCGTAATTTTTGGCGTAGTAGCATCCCCTTTTATAGTAAGCCCGCCTTCCCATTCAGAATCCAAACCATACCCTTTAATAAAACATTGATTCGCAATCTGTACCTTCACATCTAACTTCATTTTAAAAATGGATGTTTTTGCTTGCTTTTTTGCGTATTGCTGTTTTTCCGAGGGTCTATTTTTGCCAATTTCAATCACCGCTATTTCTGGAATCTCTTTTTGAGAACTCATCGAAGCCAGTGTTAATCGAAAATCATCAATGTTTAATTGACCTGATAACAGCGCCTGTTGAATATCACCTTTTATTTTTAAGCCGCCACTGAGATGGGTTTTGATTAATGCGCTGTCAGCCAATTGAATATGGTTGAATTTAAGATCACTTTTAAACGGAAAATGCGCATCGGTATCAAATGATAAAACCCCTGTCCCTAAAATACTGCCTTGATTGGGGTCAAATATTTTTAAATGCGTGAGCGTCACTTGCTTTGAATGCCCATCTAATTGCAATTGCATATCCTTTAAATAAGTCTCCGTGGTTGAATTTTGATACTCACCCTTCGTTAACGCTAATCGACCTTTAATGTTAGGTTCATCATAACTACCTGATAACAAAAAATCGGCATTAAAATTACCTGCTATTTTTTGATCGTCTAAAGAAAAACTTTTCACTAAATCTTCCAACTGTAATGCGGCGGTAAAAGTTCCCTTAAGATTTTTTTGTTTAGAAATTTCAAAGTTAAACGGCTCAAGCGTTAATTGAATTGGTAATTCTAACTCCGTTAATAAAGGTGCTTTAAATTGTGGATTGTTAATCGCAAGGTTTGCATGAATATTTTCGTGATTTATATGGGCGTTTAATTGAATTTGGGTCGCGGGGATTTTTTCATAAACTTCATCTTTCAGCGCTAAATCCTTTAAATTGATTGCCACATCAATTTTAGGCGCGGCGGCATTGCCTGATAATTGAATATTGGTGCTAAAATCCCCTTTAAATGCCGTGCCTGCCAGTGTATTCACCCACTCTAATGGCACGCCTAATTGCACATTTCCTACCAATTTTTCAGCACTGTAATCCACCTGTGCGTGCAAATGTGCCTTGCCAAAAAAAAGTGATAAAGGACTCACACTCATTTGTTGAGGACGAATGGTTATTTCACTGGTATCGGTTAATTGAATTTTTTGCTTCATAAACATCCCTGTCAACGATTGTAATTCAACCTGTGTTTGTTGATCAGTTTGCTTGAGTAACGCCGCTAAAGCGATTTCAAACGGCTGTTGATGCTTACCTTTGACCGACAATTGTATTTTTAATTGCTCTAAAACACCCGACACCGCTAATTTTAATTGCTCAACTGAACTTTCTTGTTGTTTGAGGTTATTTAAAATGGCATTGGCCTTTATTTTTGGCGTTGTTAACGCATCGTCAACCTGCCCTTTTAAACGAAGGTTTTCAAAAGTGAGTTGATCTAATTTAAATTGATTAAGCGCGGTTTTAAACTGAATGGATTGTTGTCCTTGTTGAGGCTTAAACGTAGTATCAAGCTGTAATTGTCCTGCCAACGCTTGTTGATGCCACGGTTTTAAGCCTGTTAAATCACTGCGCGCCTTCAATGTCCCGTTAATTTTGGTATTAGATAAATTAATCGCTAAATTTCCATTGATCTGTGTTTTTGGCGCTTTAATACTCAACTTACTTAATATAAGCTGCGGCTGTTTAAGTAAATAAGCCGTGTCTATAGATAGTGGTTGTCCATATTGCTTTAATTTTAATCCCAGTTGGCCGTAGACATTTTCCATCACGTCATCCGCACTCACCCGTAGTTCAATCGCCTTTAACGTTTGTTTAGCAACGATAATTTTTGGCACAGTCGCTAATAAAGTCACCGAAGGCTTTTCGGTGGTACCTGTCGCCGCTAACACTAAACCAATATCTTTAAGATTTATATCCTGTCGCTTAAACTGTGGAATATTAATTTTCAGTGCACTATCAAGTTCCTGAGTTTTTAAATTAAGCTTAGTTTTAGCGGCTATATTAAGATGGTTCAGTTTAATATTTTGATAGCTCAGTCGAGGCAGATTAACGTTGAACTGTGAAACCAATTGCTCGCTGTCTAAATTAAACTGCGTATTGGTCACAACTTCAAGACGATTAAGGTCAACGCCTTGGTACTTAAACCGAGGAATATTAATCTTAACTTGCGTATCTAATTGATTATTTTTAAGATTCAACTCGGTTTTACCCGTGACATTAATTGCTTTGGCATTGAGCGATAACTGCTTAATAATCAGCCGTTGTTCGGGAATCAGTTCAATCTGTGATTTTAATTGAATGCGCTGACCGACTAATTGTGGAACAGGTTTGACAAGCCCTTCCAGTTGAAAAATATCGGTATTCAAACCGACATCAATTTGCTTCAGTTTAGGGTGAATATTAATGTTTGCCGTGGTCTGTACTTTGGCTTTAATGTCTTTTGTCAGTGCTTTTAAATGATCAAGTTTCACCTTTAAATCAAAACTTCCTTGTTGCTGAGCGCTATCAAAAAAGCCTGCTAAATTTATATGCGCCCATTGACCATCCAGTTGTAATTTTTCCAAATCAAGTCGCTTATTTTCATCAATATTCGCTAATATTTTCCATGAAAGGTTGGGTTCAGGTAAGGATTTTCCTTGTTGTTTTAATCCCGTTAGCGCCCCATTGAGTGCTATTTTAAATTGCCCCTCACTTAAGGATTTTAAAGGTTTTAACTTCAAGCTTAAATCCAACGCTTGGGTTGATAAATCATTCAAAACAAGGTTTTTAAAATAACTTTTCAACTGAATGTTAGGGGATAAAAAACGACCATTGATTGCCAATTTTAAATCAGTTGCACCACCCAGTTTTATGCCTGCCAATGCATTCAGTTTACTCAGTTTATTTAATGTTATATGCGTATTTGATTGAATTTTTTGATCCGATAAATCCACCGTTGCCCGTGACCTTAAAGTCATTAAATGATTGTTGAGTTTCAGTTTTTTAAGCTGAATAGTCTGGGAATCCTTCGCAACCGCCTCAATCGTTAATCGTTGCTGTTTGCCAATTAATTTTAAAATCTCAGGGGCGATCAGCTTGGTTTTTAATTGCAGTGTGGTGGTTAAATTAATTTGAGGTTGTTTTTTAATCGCCAGTTTTAAATCGGATTTAAGCGAACCAACGCCTTGTATTTGAGTTTCTAAATGTGCTTGCCAATTTTTCAGTAATCCTTTACCCGTTAATGAGAGATGCAGGTCTTTTAAATCGGGTTGTTGACTGAAAGCCGCTAATAACCCCCCTGTCTCATCTATATTAAGGGTGGTTGCAAGCGTTAACGGTTTTAAATGCAGCTCGGCTTTAAAATCAACCTTAAGCGTGGGTTGATCCAAGCGCTTTAATGC
>JAGLEW010000005.1 GCA_023144875.1 Methylococcales bacterium | reverse complement strand
AGACTAAACCTTGCGATTTTAGCCAGTTGTTATTTAAAGCAATTTGCACTGCCTTGGTTTTCGTAAGTCGGTAATACCCTTTAGAACTCATCGCCAAACAAATAGCCACCGTTTTGGAGACGCCTAACCGAATCAGGTTGTCGATACGCGTGCGAATAAACCAAATCATCGAGGATTCAGTCATTTTGTTTTTTGAGGTTTCAATAATTGAAATTTAGCGTAAAGACTTAGCACGAGCATTAATAAAAAAAGCGCTGCTAAAATAATTTCATCCCCCATTCTTGCATACGGGGTTAATCCACCCATCGGGGTAACTTTATGGGTCAAGGTATGCGGTTCAAATAAGGGTGCTTGTTTGATGATTTTGCCATTAGGGGCGACAAATCCTGTTAATCCTGTATTCGTTGAACGCGCTAAATAACGCCCTGATTCCAGCGCTCGCATTCGTGCAATTTGCATGTGCTGGTAGGGTTCAAAGGAATTCCCAAACCATGCGTCATTTGTTACATTGACTAAATAAGACGCTTCGGGCAATGTGGGTAATACTTCGCTGGCAAAAGCATCTTCATAACAAATAGAGGTTGCAAATGGATACCGACCTGCCGTAAGTAAGGGTTGATTTTCGCCTCCTGCCGTAAAATTTCCTAATGTCACCCCGATGGTTTTTAAAACCCAGCCTGAAAAAGGTTGTAGGGGTAAATATTCACCAAATGGTAATAGGTGGTTTTTTTTATACATCCCTCGCTGTGTGCCTAGCGTTAAAACGGTGTTGTAGGTTTCAAGTCCATCTTCACTTTTTGCCGCTAAACTAACAATTAAGTCTGTATTATTTGCTCGTGCTTTTTCCGCTAACGGGATTAAAAAAGGTGCTTCTACGGTATGTAAATAGGCTGGAATAGCGGTTTCAGGCCAAATAATGACATCAGAACTCCAATTATTAGCGGTCATTTGCTGATAGCTAAATAATGTTTTGGTAAAATTTTCAGGTAACCATTTTTGATCTTGGCTGATATTGCCTTGTATTAAAGTGATTTTAATCGGCAGTCCAATTGGGTATGTCCATTCAATGTATTTTAATCCGTAACCTGTGGTTAATAAAATAAAAATAATGACGGTATTAGTGATTAAGTAGCGTTGTCTCATCAGCATATAACTAATGATCGACACCGTCATTAAAATTAAAAACCCCGTACCATAAACGCCTATAATTGGCACAAAGCCTGCATAAGCACTGTCTAATTGACTGTAAGCAACTTGAAACCACGGGAAACCATTTAAAAACCAAAACCCTCGGTAATATTCAATAAATATCCATACAAAAGGAATAATGCCAAATAACAAGCGTTTATCCGTTAAAAAGGCAATTTTTACACTAATGTAAGCGGTTAAAGCAGGGAATAATGCCCAAAAAGTGGCAAATACAAGTGCCATAAAAAGAGCCACATAAATATTTGCACCACCATAAAAATAAATGCTCACAAAAACCCATGTGACCCCAAAGCCAAATAAACCTAATCCGTATAAAAATCCTCGAAAAGCCGCCTGTTTTGGGGTTTCAGAATAATGCCATGATAAAAATAAAAAAACTAAGGAAATTAACGTTAAATAGGCATAATTAAAAGGCGCAAAAGAAAGAGTTAATAAGATACCAGCAATAAAGCTAATAAGATTCCACTGTGTTTTCGAGAAATTCATAAAAAAGAATAAAATCCGATTAAATTCAACATTACATGACCGAAATAACCATCATAAATACAAACATAAAAATAATGGCTAAGAAAATGGTTATATTATAAGGAGCTGCCTTGTTTTCACGTTTATATTCTTCAATGAAGGCTTTGATGGGGTTTTTGGCGGCTTTTATAGCTCTTAAACGACCTATAAATGAGCGTTTTTCTCGTTGTAGTGCTTCTTCGGCTAAAATTTCATCAAGGGGGGAATAAAAACAATCACACTCTGGGCATTTATATTCTTCACCTTTGCGTTTATGGGCACATTGTGGGCATTGCGTCATATTCATAACAGTTCACCATTCATTTATATTGTTAAGTTGTTTTATCTTATACAATAGCGCGATCATTCATCACTTTAAAGCAGTATTTGCAATGACCTTTTTCTTAATTGGATTAATTTTATTTTTAGGCTATTTTTTTTCAAAAGCCTTGAGTGCACGAGAATTTGCATTACAAGTCGTACACAGGCATTGTCAAAAACTGGAGTTACAATGGCTTGATGAATGTGTTGCCTTGACAGGTTTTTGGGTAAAACGTGATTCTCACGGAAAATTACAAGCATGGCGCGCCTATGCCTTTGAGTTTTCAGTCACGGGTATGGAACGATATAAAGGACGATTAGTGATATTAGGTCACGTCGTCACTTCAATAGAATTAGAACCTTATAAAGAACTTTAGCTATATAACGGTTACTTGGTTACGACCTTTATCTTTAGAAATATATAGCGCTTGATCGGCCGAGTCCGCGACTAATTCTGCGCTATCATAGTGTGGATAACTTGCAATGCCACAACTAAACGTCATATGAAAATTATCTTGGCGAGAAAAATGTAAAATTCTTTCAAAGTCTTCGCGTAAATTTTCACATAAAATGTCGGCAATTTCAGTGGATGTATTTGGGAAAACAATAATAAACTCCTCCCCGCCATAACGTCCCACTAAATCGGTTTTTCGCACCCGATCTTTTAAAAAGTGTGACAAGGTTTTTAGCACCACATCGCCTACTGCATGACCATAACTGTCATTGACTTTTTTGAAAAAATCAACATCAAACATGGCGACACTTACCTCGGTTCCGTTACGTTGCGCTCTGGCGCATTCATTTTTGATAAATTCTTTAATATGGCGATGATTGTACAATCCTGTTAACCCATCTTTTAACATTAGCGCTCGTAATTTACGAAAACGCTGGGCTTTATACGTGACCATCGACACTAATATTTCCGCTAAAACAGGTTTAAATAAAAAATTATCGCCACCTTTTAATAAGGCTTGTGTTTTAACTTGGTTGGAGAGTTCAGAGGATAAATAAATAATAGGGATCGCGACATAAGGGTCAATTTGTCGAATCATGCTAGCAATATCACTGCCTAAAAACCCTGGCATATATAAATCCATTAAGATTAAGTCAGGGTTTTTATTTTCCATATAATTTAAAATACTCAAAGGGTTGTCGCAGATGGTGGTCGATACACCTGCTTCCTCTAAAATACGCGCATGGTATAGAGCATCTTTATTATGTTCATGAATAATTAAAACCTGACACGCTTCTTCCTCTTGAGTATTAACCAGTTTTCCTACCCACTCAATTAAGTGACTAACATCTAATGGCTTGAGTAAATAAGCATTACCACCCGCTTTAATGGCTTCCAGTCGAGACTGAATATCGGCTCGTCTTGAAATAAAAATAACGGGGATGGATAAAGGGAGAACGTCTTCGGGTTGTGCTCGAATTTCTTTAATAGCTTCAATCCCTGAAAGAGACTGGTCAGGAAGCTCATAATCAATAATGACGGCGCACGGCTGTTTGTCTTTAAGCTTGGCATACAAGCTATCGGCATTTAAAAATATGGTTACTTGAAACCCAAAGGCTTGAATTTGTTCGGCTAAACGATGGGCTAATTTTTTATCACTTTCGATCAAAAAAATATGCTTATTAATGGGTTTTTTATGCAAAAATTGCTGTTTTTCAGAGACGGAAACAAGTTCATTCATGATAAGGGTGTACCCATAATAAGTTGATTGGTATTACACAATATAGGTCAAATTTTACCAGATATGTTAAAAAATCAAAACAAATGACTAACATCAAGAATGACTCAAAAAAAAGCAATAAAAAAACGTGATAGGAATAGCATTAATCTCTTTTTTTTATTAAAAAAACACGCTCTTATCCTAGTATGAAAGACCACTTTGTATTTTTCTAGTTCTATTTTTTATTTTGTAGAGGCAATCATGGGCACATTTTTATTGATTCTCGGTTTTTTTGCGTTAATTGCAATTGGTGTGCTTAAGCTTTGGAGGAATGACAAAATTCCTATTTTCACGATACCTATACTGGCTGTTTTTGCGGGATTTATGATCCTGGGGGGGCTTTTTAATAAAATATTTTTTTATGCTGAACCTGGTTATATTTATCACGTCCGAACGATTACAGGCAACGAGAAAGTAATCAGTGATGTGGGGTATAACAGTTATTTATTTGGTCGTTATAATTCATGGAAACGCGCCATGACGGTTCAAGCCAGTTCATTGCAACAAAAAGGATTGCTAGGTCGTAGTATTACTCAAGGTGGTACTGATGTCATCGAAGCTGAACGCGATACCTCCGCTTCTAGCGCGGTATTACCCCCTTTAAATATTATTTTTTTAGATCAAGTGGATGCTAATGTGGAAGCTACGGTACGTTTTTCAATGCCAACTGATCGAGAATTATTTTTAAAAATGGCGCATGAATACCGTTCTCCCGCTAATTTATTACGAACCGCGCTTATTCCCGCTTTTAAAGAAACGCTGCAAGCCACAGGCTCTTTAATGTCGGCTGAGGAGTATTATTCAGGAGGGCGAACCGAGTTTAATAACGAATTTGAAACACAAATTATAAAAGGTTTGTTGATGGTGCGTCGTCAAGAAAAACGCATTAGGACTCAGCAAAAAATAACCGCTACGGCTAATGCGTCTTTAGGTCAAAATCAAAAAAACTATGGCAATGATTTTAAGACGATTTATGTTGTTAAAAAATTATTAGATAAACAGGGTAGCCCTCGTCGTAAAAAACAAAAATTTGGGGATTATGGGGTTACCGTTATTGATGCAAGAATCACAGATCTTGTTCCCAATGCTAAATTTGTTGAACGAATGCAGCTTAAACAAAAAGCATCTGCCGATAGAGCGATTGCCAGAGAACAACGTATACAAGAAGAAGAGCAACGCTTATTAGCCATCGCCAAAGGAGAGCGTGAAGTCGCTGAACGCCAAGCAAAAGCGAAGGTTGTTCAAATTCAGCGTACGACTGAAGCGGAAACCGAAAAACAATTAGCCATTACCCATGCGTTAAAACTTAAAGCCGAGTCTGAAATTGGCAAAGAAACCGCTCAGATTAATTTAGAAAAAGCTCGAATTGATGCGGAAACGAAACATACATTGGCCGAAGCTGAAGCTTATCAAAAACGAGTGGTTTTAGAGGCTGATGGTGCGTTAGCTCAAAAATTATCAGCGGAAGTTAAAATTCAAACCTTATGGGCGCAAGCATATGCAAAACGATCCGTGCCAACAAATGTTTTTGGTGGGGCAAGTGGCGTACCTTCTGGACGAGATGATGAAGCCAAAAACTTTATGCAGATGTTGACCTTAGATGCGGCAGAACGATTAAATTATCGTCGTAAGGTTTCTAGGAGATCGGTTAAAAAAGTAAAGCCTAGCACAAAGACCAACCCCTAAAAATTTCAGGAACTTATTTTTTTATGTGCTAGAATGTGAAGTGCGTAAAGTAGGATTTACGCATATAACCATATATATAACATGAGGATTTTAAATTAATGAAAATTTTAAAACATATTGCTTTAGGTCTATTCCTTGCTACATCTACCATTGGTGTTTCTTCAGTTTCAATGGCAGTAACATTAGACGAGGACGGCCGCGCTGTTTTTTCACCAGCAGAAGCAATAGACAATGTTGTCGTTAAAATTAAAGAAGCCGAAGCCGCTATTGCTGAGAAAAAAGATGGCAAAGCCATTGCTAAAATTATTCAAAAAGCAAAAAGTTTAGGCAAAGAAATTAATGCTAATGACAAAGTTGATGTATTACGTCAACGTGCTACGAGCAACCTAACGAAAGCAAAATCTTTAGCGAAAAAAGGTAAATTAGAGGAATCTAAAGAACTTTTAGAAGAAGCTATTAAAAAATTCGGTGACTTAAAAGCACATATCTAATCATTTAATTGGTTAGCATTGTTTTTGAATCAGGACACGCTTAATTAGGTGTCCTGATTTTTTTGTCTTTTTTATTTTTTCATCTGTTTTTTTAATGCGTTTAGTGCTTTTCCTCGATGACTTAAATGGTTTTTTTGTTCAGGGGGTAA
>JAGLEW010000049.1 GCA_023144875.1 Methylococcales bacterium | reverse complement strand
CCAATCACCGCTTTTTCCAGCTGAATTTCATCAATGCGAATATGACGAGCATTCACAAAGGGTAATTTAAGTTCTATTTCAGGTATGGCGTTAGGGATTTCAAACGGCTCTTCTTTTTCAGGCGCAGAAGGGGGAAGTTTTTTGATCCAAATACGCTTAAGACTCAGTTCATCCACTTGAATTTTACCTTTCAGTAAATCCTTCATCGAATAAGACAGGTGCGCCTGTTCCAATTGAAGCCAAACCCCGTCCTGATCGGCGATGCTAAATTCATCAAAGCGAATATCAAATGGAAAAAACCCTGTAATAGGGCTAATTTTCATCGTAACGGATTCATCACTTAAGGTTTGACTCAGTTGTTGAGCGATTTGTTGTTGTACAAACCCGACTTGCAATAAAACAATTATAAAAATAATTAAACTGATGACGCTCAGAAAAAGATAATAAAGAATTCTTAAACTTTTATAACGCCATAAGTTGAGTGCGGATAATTTCAATGCAATCTTGCTAATAATTAGTTTTTTTAAAAGCGTTAATCATCGACTAAAATCCGAGCAACTTCATCAGACTTTATAATCGTTGACATTTTTTTTGTCTGGCAATGGTCAATAATAGCGTTTAAATCAATAAGCCATTGCTGTTGCTGGTTTTGTAAATCGCTTAAAATAGTCTCAACGTCGTCATCAATCCTCTGGTTCGCCTTTTTTAAACCTTTTTGAAGCCCTCTTAATGCCGATTTCTCAATGGAAGGTTGCATTTTTTTGCGAATAAAATAAGGCAGTAACCAACTGATCGCAATAAATAAAACACTATGAATGGCGAAATCTAATCCCAAATAAGCCTGCTTAGTTTCAACACTGTTATAAAACCCTATAAATAATTGATAGCCAACAAATCCCATCGTCGTTAAGGGTAAAAATAGTTCACAAACACGGCTTATTTTTAAAAAGGTTCGGTGTACCACATTACCAGGTGCGACCAACGCTTGACGACAATTAAGTTCCACGGTGCTATTGACCATAGCGCCTATTTTTTGACGAGTTTCCAATAAATTTTTTCGTAAAGGGGGGGTTGAAAGTTGTAACTGATTAGCATTTAAAATAAGCTCATCTAAGGTTTCATCAAGATGATTTTGAGCCCATTGATCCCATAATGACAAAGCGCTTTTTTGTGTGCGTAAATGCGCATCTTTTTCAGCATATTGGCGTGATTGTTGTGTTATTTTCCATGTAAAACCTTTAGTCAGAGTTTGCTCAGATTGCGTCCATTGTTGTGTCCATTGCTGTTTTAAATCCGTAAAATTTTGTACTGGCTTTAAGGCGGTCTGCAATGCTTGTAATTGTTTTTTTAAGGCTTGTTTTTTAAGCTGAATCGTACGTTGTTCCAGTATTTTCAGTGTATGAGTGGTTGCCAGTGACTCAATTTGCGCCAACAAGGGTAAAAACTCGTCATCACTTTGTTGCTCACAACTACTTTTAAAGATAAAAGGATTTTTAAAGCCTGCGGTTGATAGCTGAGATTCAAAATCTTGGTATTGTTCAGGGTGCGCTAAATCCCATTGATTAAAAACAAAAATCCAGCCATGTTTTTGTCCTTCGGAGAGTAATAGCTTCCATGCCGCTTGATCTCGATAACGGTCTGGACTGACCACATAAATTAATACATCAATTTGTGGTAACCATTGTAAGACTAGATGTTTATTCGCTTGCTCAATGCTATCAAAATCAGGCATATCCACCCAAATAATATTTTTATGTTGGGTCTTTAAATGTGCTTGGCGATTGACGGTTTCAGAGGATAATAACTCAGGCAAATTTTGAAGGTTTTGAGACTGATGATAATAAAGGCTCACTTCGCGTGAAGTTGGTCGTTCAATTCCTGTTTTCGCGATTGATTGACCTGAAAGCCGATTTAGTAAACTGCTTTTACCAACCCCTGTCCCCCCCATAAAAGCGACAATTAACGACCCATTTTCTGTTGAGGTATTTTCCGTATTTTTTATTTGCGGTACCAACGCTAAAAGTTCGGTTAATTCATTCGCATCCAGCCCCTGATGATTGAGTACTTGTTGCGCCCAATGATGCGTTTGTTGTACCAGTTCAGAGTAATCGTAATCCATGTTTTTTTGCTACACGCTGTTTTTCGGCAACGGCCAGTTGCTCAGAAGAAATATTAAAATGATGGTCATCTTGTATTTGCTCAGGCAATTCATACAACTGCTGTTGCAAACACTGGATAAAAAGTTGTTGTTCAACGGTTTTCAATTGATGTTTTTTAAGCTGAGCTTCGGTTTTATTCATGTAACCACCAATGGTTGCCTCCGTCAATAATGAGGTAAAAGAGAGCATTGCAGGGGTGATAACAAGGTCATGTAAGCCAATTCCGCCTGCTTGAATTACCAATGCAATAGCCGCTGCATCGGCGCTAATCCGTGTCGTTCGTAAACTGTTTAATATTAACGGTTTTTCTTCCAGTTTTATATAAAGTTTACGTGCGGTCGCTTCGACATCTTGTTGAAAATCGCGGTGGTATGTATTTGATTGCACGTTAAATTCATCTAAAATGATTGGATGCTGTTGTCTTAAGAGTCGATAGGTTTCACGCCACCAGCTATTTTTTTGGCTTTCTGTGTCAATTTTTTCCAATAACTGTTCGGTGATATTAATCAGTAATTGTTTGGCTTGTTGATTTAAAAGTAATAGTTCTTGTGATTGATACGCCCCCAATTGATGCGATTTTCGAAGCCCTAATAATTTTCGAAGGGGCCACGTTAATAGGCGACGAGTTTTGGTTAAAATCTTCGCAATTCCAGGAATTTCTAATAAATTCAGTAATTCAATCAGTGCTTGTTGAAAGGTTTCATAGTAATGAGGATGATCCAGATAATCTTGCTGATAGGCGAGTAAAGATTTTTTGATTTGTTTTGAGACCAACCGTTGCCATTCGTCAATCGCTTCATGTTCCGATAATACGGGTGCTAACCAATACCGCCAATGCAAATGAATTAAGTCCGATTGATAGCGAAAATGATGTCGCTTGAGGGCTTTTTTTGCCAGTTGATAAATCAATTGATCACTGTTAGCGCCCCAACGCGGCTCGCCTTTCTCTCTCTCATAAAACAAGGGCGCTGTGACAGGAAAAATATCATTTCGACTTTGTTGCCATTTTTGCTTTAAAGAGCGAATGATTAAATTTTCAGCCTCTTTCGGCAATTTATTAATACAAATCAAGGTCGGTTGGTTAAAGACTTCAATTTGAGCCATCAATTCCCAAACTGATTGATCCGCGTATTTTTCTTTACTTAACACCAAAATAACGATGTCGGCTAAAGCAACCGTCCGAATGACCCCTTCTTTATAATCAGGCGCATTAATTGAGTCAAAATCAGGCGTGTCCCATAAAATACAAGGCGGTAATAAGGGCGCATCCACAGTGGTTTCGGATAAAGCAAAACAATCATAGCGACCAGGGGTTAATTCACTTAAATTGAGCTGTTGATAGCGACCAAAATAATGTTGTAAGGCATTGGCAGACGCTTTGGTAACCCCCGCACAAAACCCTTGTGGATGCACAGTAAAGCCTGCTAAAGCGCTCACACCTGCTAAATTATTATTTAATAACAAATTACAAATTGAGCTTTTTCCTGCTTGTGTTGGGCCAATCACTGCCACTTGTAGAGGTAACTTCAAATCTGCCTCTAATAATTCGCCTTTGCGCATAAAGGCTTCTGCAAAAATGAGTTGTTCGATACGCTGTTCATAGCTTAATGCTAACACGCTCCCTGCTTCAATTTGTGCTAAAAGTATTTGATAACGTTGTCTTAAAAGGGCGATAAAATTCAGCATATAAGGTAGGCTTAGGTTTATAATAACCAACGATTTAACTTTGGTTTTAATGAGACCTATCATAATATAAAACGATTCACCCTAGTAATTTAATAAATTTTTTGAGGATAAAAAGAATGAAAAAAATCTCTATATTGCTTGCTTTACTGACGACTTTAACTTTATTTGGTTGCAGCAAAGGCAATGAAGTCAGCGGACGCAGTATGCGTAGTGCCTATAAGTCGGTTAATTATATTAAAAATAGACTTCCCTCAGAAACACGCATTGAATTTGAAATGTCATTTTGGATGTTACGCGATGAAATAAAAAATAAAAGCGATTTTTTGAGTGAGGTAGGTGGTCAAACCCCTGAAGAGTTAATTGAAATAGGCAAAGCGTTGTATCAAAAACGTAAAAGCGCAGGCTATAAAGAATATGAAAAGTTTAATAGCTGGGATCAGATGATCAGCCATTACAACCAAGAACGACTGGATCAAAATAAAAAACGTAAAAAGCCTGACCCACGCGATGAAGGCAATAGTGTTATCTATAAATTATAGGGGTTATTCTTCGG
The DNA here is from genome assembly GCA_023144875.1 of Methylococcales bacterium. GTDB lineage: Bacteria > Pseudomonadota > Gammaproteobacteria > Methylococcales > Methylomonadaceae > WTBX01. The sequence goes on along the minus strand of JAGLEW010000049.1, from coordinate 4,906 downwards.
TAAATGCATTAGCGAGCATGCTTGTGGCTGGTTTCAGTAAATATTGAAAGACCGTTCGTTCGCCCGTATTAATTAAAACTTCTGCGGGCATCCCTGAAATTAACACCAAATTATCCAGCTTTTCACGCCCTACATCCGTTAACTCTAAAGTTGCTTCGTAATATTGCTCACCTGTTTTTTCATCAGTAACACTATCCATTGAAAGTTTTGTCACCGTCGCTTCCATCGTCGGTGTCGTTTTACTATTAAAGGCACTAAAACGAATTTTAGCTTCACTACCCATACTCACTTTATCAATATCTTGTAATACCACCCGTGCTTCAATGACTAAACGTGCATCGGCGGGCACAATATCTAAAATAGGCTCACCCGCTCGAATCACTCCACCTTTAGTATTAACCTCTAACCCTAAAATAGAGCCTGAAACTGGCGCTAAAATTTTAGTGCGTTTAACACGGGCTTTTTCCGCATGCAACCGTTCGGTAATATCAAATAATTCCGCATTAACCAGCTCAAGTTGTTTGGCAATATCCGCTTGATATTTTTTAGTCGTTTGAAAAGTTTGTAATTTAGCCTCTCCTTGTTGCATACGCGAGGTATCAATTTCTGTATTCAGTCCTGCTATTTCACCATGTAAACGAGTATGACTGCGTTTAAGTTCCATCACCCGAGGTTTTTCGGCAAAACCTTCCTCAAGTAAAACTTCTAACTCCGTTATTTCACCGCTGTAGGAATAAATTAATTGTTGTTTACTTTCTATTTGAGTTTGTAACCCTGTTATTTTGGAGTCAATTTGCTCAATGCGTTGCTCCAATAAGATGATCTCACCTTTATAGCTTTTTTGACGAGTGTTGAATGAGTATTGTTGATCACTAATGGCTTCTTGAACGCGCAAATCATCAATTGATAAAATTTCGGTAAAATCAATCCGTTGATTGCCACGCCGTTCCGCATTAAGACGAGCACTCATTGCCGTTTTAACAATATACTGACCTTGTAAAACTTGTACCTGTGCTTTAAATTGCGTGTTATCAAGGGTAATTAATAAGTCACCTTCATTGATTTTATCTCCTTCCCGCACCCATAATTTTTTAATAATTCCGCCTTCAAAATGCTGCACCGTTTTACGATGGTCTTCTACCACCACCTTTCCAACCGCGATGGAAGAACTTGCAATCGGTGCATAGTAGCTCCAGCCTCCAAAAGCACCCAATGTTGACAATAAAATAAAATATCCCAACCAGCGTATCGGTCTATCATCGGTATTAACAGGAGATTTTGATTGTGTTTTAGAAGAGTTTTTTTCGCTAGTCATTTATTTAAAGGCAATTGTGCAACAAGTATCATTTATTTCAAAAAGCCCATTAAATAGGGATAGTAAAGGTTTTTGGTGGCAATTTTTTAGGTTCAGGCGGCGGGGCGGCTTGCTGTTGTTGCTCTGCCATCTTAGCCAAGACGGCATCACGCCCCCCGTATAAAGCCACTAACCCGTCTTGTAACAATAATAGCTTACCAAGTTGCCCCAACACATTATGGCGATGCGTCACAATGATAATCGTAGTTTTTTTAGTTTTTAAACTGGCAATGGCATGCGCTAAAGCCACTTCACCCGCATCATCAAGGTTTGAATTAGGCTCATCTAATATTACCAATTTAGGATGTCCATAAACGGCACGCGCTAAACCAACCCGTTGTCGCTGACCACCTGATAAGTTACTCCCCACCGCGCCAATCATAGTGTCGTAACCATTGGGTAAATGTAAAATCATCTCATGAACATCCGCCATTTTAGCGGCCTCGATAATTTTATCAGAATCCATTTCACCAAAGCGGGAAATATTTTCACTGATACTGCCTTCAAATAGTTCAATATCTTGCGGTAAATAGCCAATATGCGCGCCTAATTCAACCCGATTCCAGTCAAAAATATTCGCTCCATCTAAGCGAATCGCCCCATTTGCCGTTGGCCATATCCCTAATAATCCTCGGGCAAGGCTAGATTTCCCCGCACCACTAGGACCTAAAATTCCAACCGTATCACCCGCTTCTATAGTAAAAGAAACCCCTTTAACCGCAGGAAGTTTAGCCCCTGGGGGAACAATCACCGCTTGTTCAGCCTGAAGCTCTCCTTTGGGAGCTTGTAAGCTCATTTTATCTTTATCGTCAGGGATATTAAGCAATAATTCATTAAGGCGGCTGTATTGCGTTCTGGCGATAATAAAGCCTTTCCAGCCTCCAATAAGTTGATCAATCGGTGCTAAGGCTTTTCCCAATAAAATAGAGCCTGCGATCATCATACTGGGGTTAATTTCTTCATTGATGGCAAGATAAGCACCTAAGCCAAGTGTTAACGATTGAAATAGCATTCGTAACGTTTTTGATAAAGAGCTTAAAAAACCTGCTTTGGCACTGGCTTTCGCTTGTAAGGTTAGTACTTTATGACTGCGTTCCAACCAACGTTCAAAAATATTATCGAACATGCCCATTGATTCAATCACTTCTGCATTTTTTAAATTTTTATTTAAATGCATTCGGTTACCCGCGGCTAAACCATTGGCTTCGGCTAACACGCTACGAGTTACTTTTTCATTAATAAGCCCTAAAATACTTAAAAAAACCGCCGCAAAAACCGCCGCATACCCAAAATAGGGATGAAATAAATACATAATTGCCAAATAAATGGGCATCCATGGGGCATCAAAAAAAGCAAATAAGCCATTACCTGTTAAAAATTGTCGAAGCGCGGTTAAATCATCCAAGGGTTGAGACGAGGCTTGCTGCCCCCCACTATAAAGGGATTTTTTATAGGCAATTTTAAATAAACGACGATTTAATAAGGTTTCTAAGCGAGCGCTGACACGAACCAGTATCAATGTGCGAATGGTTTCTATTGCCCCCTGGGTAAAAAAGATCACCACAATAACAAGGGTCAACATTAATAAAGTGGTACTATTTCCAGAAGTAACGACACGATCGTACAATTGCAACATATAAACCACAGGCGCTAATGTAAGCAGATTGATAATCATGCTAAACCCCATGGCGGATAAAAAAGCCCCTTTACACACCCATAAAGCTTTCTTTAAATCTGACTTCCCACCTTGTTGACTCATATAGTTTACAATTAAAAATTAGTTAACTGTGCATTCTACTATATTCATTTTATTTTGTTCACTTTCTCTTAATTTAAAGAATTTTAAAGCTTTAAAAGAAGAAGTTACTCACATTTTTTCAGTTTATCAACCCCGTCAATGGTTCTAAAAAAGAGCTGCCCCGGTTTTATTTTTTCTAAAAAACAGCTCTGTTCTAATTTATCCATAACAGGCCCTTTTACCTCTGAAAAATGCAGCGTCATGCCTTGTTGAGACAGTGTGTGACTCATACTTTCTAACGCCTCTAACGCCGTACTATCAATATGGCTCACCGACGTGCAAATTAAAACAATATGTTTAATAGGTCGATGGGTTAAACGCTCCAATATAAAATCATTAATGTAATCGGCATTGCTAAAAGTGATATTTTCATCAATGCGTAATAACAGTAATTTAGACCATGTTTCCACTTCATGACGATTTATATTACGATAATGTTCAGTATTGGCAATACGTCCGACTTCAGCGATATGCGGTTGACTGGTTTGGCGCAAATAACTGGCGATGGTTAACACAATTCCTAAAACCAGCCCCTCTTCAATCCCAAACACTAAAACGCCCAGTAAGGTCATTAATTCAGCCATCCCATCGCTTTTATCATAACGCCATGTATGAAGAATATCCTTTAATTTTATCAAAGGAAAAATAGCCATTAAAATAATCGCCGCTAAGGTGGCTTTTGGAATAAATTCAAAGCCATCACTGGCAAACACCACCGCGAGACTCAATAAAATCACCGCAATCAGCACCGCCATTTGAGTTCTAGCGCCTGCGGTAAAATTCACCATGGTACGACTAAAACCGCCTGCAACTGACATACCGCCTGTGATTGCGGTGGCTAAATTCGCCGCACCAATGGCAACAAGCTCTTGATTTGGATTGATGCGTTGATGACGCATATTGGCAGTGACTTTTGCAATCGCCACACTTTCAACATAGGCAATTAAAGCAATAAAGCCTGCATAAGACCATAGTAACGACCATTTTTCGGTTGCCCCAAAAAAATCTAAATTAACCGAAGGTAATTCCCCTTTGATGACACCGACAATGGCCACTTGATTTTGGTTGGAAAAATCATACTGAATCACTAATAAAGTAGTGATAATAATAGCCAATAAAGGCGCAATTTTACTAACGCCAATTGTGAGTGCAGAACTTGCACCTGCTTTTTCAAGAGCATAACGAATGGGTTTATTAAATAAAATTAAAATACAAAGACTTAGCAGCCCTAAACCTGCGACCACAGGATTAAGCGTGTTCAATATTTCATGATAACAATTGACATCCAACCCACAATGGGGCTTAGCAAAGCCCAATAATTGGGGTAATTGGCTAAAAATAATTAAAATAGATGCGCCGCTGGTAAAACCTGTCAACACGGGGTGACTGATAAAATGCACCAAACCGCCCATACGTAAAATAGCCATCAATAATAAAATGATACCGCTTTCGGCGGCTAAAATAATGGCCGATTCCACGGGGTTTCCAAGGGCGCTAATTTCAGGTGCGGTTAAGGCGCTGGCAATCATGATCGCGGCAATCGACACCGGCCCTACCGACATGGTTCGGCTGGTTCCTAGTATGCTATAAACAATAGCGGGAAAAATACTGGCATATAAACCCAGTTGCGGCGGAAGTCCTGCCAGCATCGCATAAGCAATGCCCTGAGGGACGAGCAGAATGGCGGTAATAATACCCGCAAATGCGTCCCCATTAAAGTCTGCTTTGCTGTAATTTTTTAGCCATCCAATAAT